>JBHADN010000249.1:0-5427 GCA_041855085.1 Catonella sp. | reverse complement strand
CCCTTTAAGACGGGAGCAGGCTCAATATTAAGTATTCTTATAATGCTGTCACTATTAAGCTTTCTTTTATAAGCGTAGCTTATGATATACTCCACAGCCCTTGCCTTGGATATCTCCCTTGCAAACATTTCGGTATTCTGCGTAGTACCCGATATTCCTGCCGACAGGATACCGTTCTCATCTCTTATGCTTCTTGCTATTTCTCCAAATCCTTTTTTATCCGCTTCCGCTATAAAAGAATTGTCATCAGTGTCTTTTCTTATAAAATCCGTTGTAAACGCTTCAAAAAGCTCAGGCTCTTTTCCTGCGCTGTCAGCCTTCAATACATATACATTTTTATCAACATAATGTCTGTCTTTATCCTTATCAATATCCGCTTCGTTTTTGGTAAGTTCTTTTACAAGCGAGCCTATGGTACCCGCCGATACGGCTCCGTAGCTTGCCGTGTTCGTAACCTCAACTGCCACCGGCATAGGAAGTATGCCCTTATCTGTTTCCGAAGGTCTTGCTCTCTTTAACAGGCTCTCATAAGCCGTTGCCGAAAGATTGTTTGCTACGCTGTAGGTAAAATTCTCATTCACAAGCGAATTTGATACGGATATATACAGGAAATCTATAGATTTTCCCTCATTTAAGTATATATCAAGCTCCGCCGGAGTAAGTGTAACTACCTTAAGATGCATATCCTCCGTACCCGTTGCCCCTGCCAGCGTCTTAAGAAAAACACCTCTTTTGAACCAGTCGTTGTTGCTGTAGCCGCCTCTGCAGTATATATGAGGAACAACGGCATCTATTGCAAGCGAAGCGGACTCTTCAAAATACAGCTCCGTATCTCCGTTTCCGCTGCCTACATACACGCAAAGCTCCTCACTCGTCCTCTTAAAGTTGCCCTTGCCGTCTTCAACCTTTTCGTATGACTTATCCGCAAGCACAGGATAATACTCTCCCTTTGCAGTTATGGAAAACTCCGAACTGCCTACAACATAATAGGTATTATTATTCAGTTCATCCGCCGTAAGCGTATTTTTTGCAACGGCTTCAAAGGTAAGCAGAAAGTAATCATAGTTTACAGTATCAATATCCGCCGCCGTTACATTCTCTTTTTTGCCTACTGCCTCATAAGGAGAAGCGGCATCCGCCTTTGACTTTCGATACAAATATCGGCTCTCCTTTAAACCTGCTATCTCATCAAAGCCGTTTACCTGTATTTTATCGGCATCACTCGCCCTGTAAAGCACCTCCGAAGCATTTACAGCCGCCTCGCTTGCCTCCGTAAAGCTGACTATGTAGTTGTATACGGGAGCGGTAATGCTTGAGGCTGTGGTATATTCCTTTATATTTTCCACATAATCTCCCGCCTCACTCGGTACATATCTTACAGAGGCGCTATAGCTTCCTCCCTTTACTTCCTTAGCAGTATAGCCCGTCGTACCCTTTGCAAGGGTAACCTCGGTCTTAAGCTTAATCTCCTCCCAGCCCGTTTCGCCGCCCTCAGGCAGTGCATATCTCTCCTTGTACTCTCCGAGATATAAGAGCGGCTTGGTAGGAGTTTCGGCAGAAATAAGAGAACGCTTTGCGGCAAGTGCTGTCATATAAGCCTTCCTGTCTTCCGCCGTCTGCTTTTCCGCAAGCTCTTTCTTCCAGTCCTCAGGCTCGCTGCCGCTTACCATATAGCCCAGCTTTGCCATAGACATATCCGGCACAAGCTCTACGAGAGTAAAAGGCTCCGACTCGTCGCCGCTCTCGCTAATTATGTTGTGTATGCCGTTAAATGAAGCGCCCTGAGCCTGTACTCCAAGCCGGGACTCATCCAAGTCGATGGCAAAAATACCCGTCAAAAGGCTGATGCCCAATATACCTGCGAGTATTGTTCGGGTTTTTTTATTCATACATATCGTCCTTTCAAAGGTTGGGATGACATTTCCCCCGGCATCCGTCTACCAATCAACTGTGTACTTTAAAGTGTCGCTCAGGATTATGCCGTTATACATCAGCGTCGCCGATTTTTCATTATATTCCATATAATTTCCCGTTACATTGAACTCTCCGTAATCGGCTCCCTCCATAATGGTAACGGACATATAGTCAGTCCACTCAAAATCATCATCTTCGTACTTTATTCCCTGAAGCCTGTAATATACGGTATCTGTCCGACCTATTTTAGCCTTATGAGGATTGCCGTTTTTAATTATGCTCGTCCTGCCTGCATCTCGGTAAAATGTCAGTTTTACAGGTTTTATCTCATAAGTTACCGTATTGGAAGCTATACTCTCTCCGCCTGCCTTAAGCGTGGCGGTAACCTCTATCCGTACCGATGTGTTAAAGCCTATGCTGCTTTTGGCTTCCACTCTTGCAGTATATCCCTCATTGTCCAACAGATTTAACCCTGCAAAAGTTCCGCCTCCTGCCCTTACCGCCTCCCACTCAATCTCAAATCCTCTCTTTTCAGAAGCACTGTCGTAGCTTTCCGTGGATATATTGGTAGTCGCCCTCAGTTTATTGTATGAGTTTCTAAGTAATTCTCCCGAATCCAGTCCGTAGCCCGCCGCAGCGGAGAGTGCAAAGCCTGCAACTTCTTCGGTCTTTATGGTAATCGCAGGCATTTCCGCAGCAGCCTTAAATACTATCCGCCTGCTCGCGTCATTTTTAGCCCTTGCTTCTATCTCCACCTCGCTCGCATCTCCGAGAACTCTGAACTTAAATTCCTCTCCGTCATCGTCATCATCGTCGGTTTCAGATATACGCTCCGCACCTTTTATTATAGTCCATATTATGTCTTGGTCGTCATCGTCCAAACCTGTGCCTGTTACTCCGGCTTCCAAAGTATAGGTTGCATAGTTTACTACCTTTGTCAGGCTGCTGTCCTCTCCTGTAAATTCAATTCCCGCTATAAGGCTGTCTTTCACGAAAAAATCCCTTGAGGCGCGTACCGAGGCTTTCTTTTTAGCTGCTGCCGTCAAAGTAAGCGTACCGTTTCTCTTAGGCTTTACCCTTATAACACCGTCTGCCTCTACTGTTGTATCCGCCAATTCGGCACTTACCGCCGACCACTCAACATCTGTGTCCGAAGCGTCAAGCTTTCCGTTCAGCGCTTCTACAACAGCTTTAAATCTGTATTCCCCTCCGAGCGAAATATCGGTATCTTCCAGTTCTCCTCCGTCTTCCGCCTTAATATTTACAGCAATCTTTTTAAGCTTTACCGTCATACTCTTAGAGCGTGCCGGAGCAAACTTTGATGTGGCTTTTAAATTCAGTTCATCGGATGTTTCATTGGCTGCAATCTGCAAAACTATATCGTTTGCCTCCGCTCCGGAAGCGACCTCTCCTCCTGCGGCTGTAAGAAGCTTTGTATCGGCATTTCCTCCCGTAAGCTCCCAGATTACCGAGCCTCCGTCCGTTCCGTCCAGTCTTTTTACCGAAGCCTGCACATTGAGCCTCTCGCCTGCCCACACGCTATAATTCCTGTCATCGTCGGGATTGCCCCCGGACACGGTCAACTCCACCCTGCTTATTTCCGCAAGCGGTATCAACTCATCTTTATATATCACACTCTCATTCGACGAAACCTCCACCTTGTTTCTGAGCGAAAAGGTTTCCACCTTCGTGTAAGACTTGCCGTACTTTTCAAATACTATGGATACCGTGAGCATATTATGCGCCGCCACTCCGCTTGTATCCGCTTCAAAGCCCGTAACATCCGTCGCCATAAGTTCCTTTAGCGACACAGCGTCAAACTTCGGATACATACGCTCCATATCATCTCTCTTGTAGCTGTTTAAATAAAGGTTTCCGCCCTCCGCATATATTTCGTATTTATCATCGTCATTGTATACGGTAAGCTTCCCCGCCTCGAAATTTACCGCTCTGTCCGTATCTATACCCAAATCTGAAATCTGGTTCAATACAAGCTGTGCCTCCTCCTGAAGTTCCGTATCTGCAGTTACTGCGCTGTAAGAGTCTGCACCTGTTACCAAAAATGAGATTAAAGAGCCTCCTACTATAGCTATTATACCTATAGCAACTATAAGTTCCACAAAGGAAAATCCTTTGTTACCAATTGCCTTTCTCATAGCTATCCTCTCTTTCTTAGCCTACTCCGTCACAACCTTGCCTGTTTCCTTATAAATCCTGATTACCCTGCTTCTCGTGCCTTTTCTTACCGTTATCGTTCTTATATCGCTTACCAGCGCACCCGAACTTCTGTTAAACTCTATCTCTATGCCGTCCGCACCCAGAATTATCTCATTGACACCGTCTTTACTGTAGTAAATATCGACCTTTTCTCCGCTTAAATTAAAAGTTTCTTCCTCGGGCGCCCTGCCCGCCACCTTAGTCGTTATCAGCACCTTTGCCGGCTTTTCCGGCTCCTTTGACAGCTTAAGCTTAACCTCGTCTTTTCCGAGTGTAGCCATCCTTACCTTTTCCATTACGGACACTATCTCGTCCGCACATGCCTTTACTCTGTTGCCGTCCATAAGCATGGGAGAGGCGGTTATAATGCCCAAAAAGATTCCCATTACGGCTATTATAACTATCATCTCGATAATTGAAAATCCTCTATTTTTCAAGCTGCCTCTCCTTTTATCCGTTACTGTTTCTTCCAGTTTTCATATACTATCATCTTTCCGAAGTCTACACTGCCATCTTCAAACAATATGCCCGAAACCGCACTGCCGCTCTCTTCCGAAAGCGCCTTACCCTGTCTGAAAATGTCATACAGATAGTTTGACTCCGACAAAGGCTCTTTTAACAGCCTCTTGATGTATCCGTCATTTTCTTTCTCTATGGCTCCCGCCGCCGCGTCCACTATTATCTTGCCCTTGGCTATAACCGTACCCTCAAAACGGCTTCTTATATACACATTGCCCTGTGACACTATCAGCCTTACATCTCCCGAGCCGGAGTTGTAGATGTAGTCGCTCTTTGTAATAACAGCCTTTTTGCCCGAAAGTTCGATAATCTTTTCAGTACCGCTTCCCAAGAGCGAGTTAAACTTTGTATTGTCTACTATGATGTTGTCAAATACATCCCTCGCAAGCTCTTCTTCCGTAACATCTTTGTAAAGGTCAGTCACAAGTTTCGTACAAAGCGCCCTGTAGGTGTCCTTATATACCTTTACTATGGACTGCTCCGCCGCTCCCGTACTCTCTCCTATCTTAAGCTTATCTCCCTCAAACAGACTGTATGAACCTGCCGTCTTTATATTTGCGGCACTTGAAGCCTTTATCGCGGAGGTATAAAAGTTATTATGCCTGTTCAGCTCCCCTGTGCCGTCTGCTCTGTAGTAGTCCTTAAAATACACTTCCGAGCTGCCATGCGGAAGATTTACATAGAAATATACCAGTCCCTCTCCGGAACTTCCCGTTATAGATGGAGCAAAAACAGTGGAGTAGTTCTCCGTCTTCTTATCCTCGCTTACTCCATAGT
>JBHADN010000248.1:0-4801 GCA_041855085.1 Catonella sp. | reverse complement strand
GTGGATACTACGGGAGCGGGAGATTCTTTTAATGCAGGCTTTATATATGGCTATCTTACGGGTAAGGATATAGCCGAAGCATTAAAATACGGAAATGGCTGCGGGGCACTTTCCTGTACAGGTTTAGGAGGTAATACCGCATTTCCGAACAAGGATGAACTGGAAAAATTTATCAGAGGTTAAAGTATGAAGATAACAATTATAGGCGGTGCGGGAGTAAGAACTGTCATATTTATAAACGGACTGTTAAAGAGGTATAAGGAGCTTAATATAGAGGAAGTGGTGCTTTATGACATTGATTTTGATAAGCTCGAGATAATTGAGAAACTTTGTAGACAGGTAATCAGGAGAGAAAATAAAGACTTAAAGCTTTCAGTTTCGAAGGATGCAGTATCTGCAATCACCGGATCGGATTATATTGTAACCACTCTCAGAGTCGGCGGAGATCACTCGAGGGTTGTAGATGAAACGGTAGCATTTGAAAATGGGGTTATAGGACAGGAAACTACAGGTGTAGGCGGTTTTTCTATGGCTGTAAGAACAATTCCCGTGCTGCTTGAATATTGCAGGCTGATAAAGGAACATGCTCCCGAGGCTATAATTTTTAATTTTACAAATCCGTCGGGACTGGTTACACAGGCGCTGAAAAAGGCAGGCTACAAGAATGTGATAGGTATCTGCGATGCTCCGAGCAGTACCAAATTCAGAATGGCAGAGAGATTGGGCGTAGATGAAAGAGATTTATATGTAGAGTTCTTCGGGCTGAACCATCTCTCATGGATAAGGAGTGTCAGGCATAAGGGCAGGGAAATATTGTCGGAGCTGCTTGCCGATGACAGCTTCCTAGGCGAGGTTGAAGAGTTCAAAATGTTTGACAGGGACTTGCTTCGCAGTATGGGATTTTTGCCGAACGAGTATCTTTACTACTATTATCACAGAGAAAAGGCTCTTGCAAATATGCTGAAAGCTGAGTCCGCAAGGGGAAAGAGCATTGAAAAAATCAACAAGGATATGATTAAAGAGCTGCTGACAATGGATGCGGATACAGCTTCGGAGGAAATGCTTCAAACCTTTCTGTATTACATGCAGCTTAGAGAAAATTCTTATATGTCTGCCGAAACGGGCGGAGAAAACAGGCCTATGAAGGAGAGAGGAAGTCTTAGCGTACCGGACGGAATGGGCTACGCCGGAGTTATGTTAGACTGTATAGAGGGACTTCAGTCGGAAGACGGAAGGTATCTGGTACTTTCGGTTGAAAACAACGGAAGTATTGAAGGCTTAAGAGATGAGGATGTTGTGGAAGTGACCTGTCGGGTATCTAAAAAAGGTATTGAACCGATAACGGTTAAGGATGTACCGGAGGATTGCATGGTACTTATAAGGCTTATAAAGAACTATGAGAACCTTCTGGTAGAGGCACTTGAAAATGACAGCAGAGAAACTGCCTTAAGAGCCCTGATGCAGCATCCGCTCATAAGTTCATATTCTCTGGCAAAAAAGCTTCTTTGCGACTATGAAGCAGCTTACGGTAAGAATTTTTTTAAGCTTGAGCTTAACAACTAAGGAGGGATATTATGTCATTTGATTTTAAGCATAGAGAGCGTATCTCAAATCTGCTTGAGGAAATACGGGATAACAGGTACAAAAATTTGTTGCCTATAGAAAGCTTTGACCTGTATGAGGACAACGGAGATATCGGAAACAGGGAGCCTCAGGGAAATCCTGTAAAGGTCGGCATCGGGTTCAGGTCAAAGGGTTATGATAAGTATAACTGGCTTTGTACACATATTTCCATACCGGAAGAATTTGAGAATGAATGCGTAC
Organism: Catonella sp.; assembly: GCA_041855085.1. GTDB lineage: Bacteria > Bacillota > Clostridia > Lachnospirales > Lachnospiraceae > Catonella. Next base: position 2,977 of record JBHADN010000248.1, on the reverse strand, counting down.
TGGGCATATTTGATTTCGGGGTGCCTACAGAAACCGGAAATACATCCAATTTTGAAAGCCTTTTGTATGTGAATGGAAAGCCGTATCAGGGAGTTGACGGAAATCATAAAGAGGTTTTCTTTAATATAGCGGAAACCGGCAGAGAATTGGAGCTTAAATTCAGAGTTTGGTCGGGGCTTAACGGCGGAGGCAGGCCAAAAGATATGACTATGGAACTTGTAAGGGCTGAATACGGAGTGCTCGATACAAATGCAGATGATTTTTATTATCTTGCGGAAACTGCAATTCAGACCTATGATTTGCTCGATGTAAACAACGAATATAAATATTATATCATGAATCAGCTTGTAGAAGCCTTTAGGCTTATTGACTTCACGAGAACGGGGAGTGAGAGCTATTTTAAAAGCTTAGGAGCCGCTCTTTCATATCTCAGGTCAAAGTTTACAGGTCAGGGCAAGCCGGATGTCACGGTCAATATGCTGGGACATACACACATAGATGTAGCTTGGCTCTGGAGAAAGAAACACTCGAGAGAGAAGTCGGCGAGGTCGTTTTCTACAGTAAACAGGCTGATGGAAATGTATCCGGAGTATATATTTATACAGTCACAGCCTCAGCTTTATGATTATTTAAAAGAGGATTATCCTGATATATATGAGCACATAAAGAAAAGAGTGGCGGAGGGAAGATGGGAGCCGTCCGGTTCTATGTGGGTAGAATGCGACTGTAATCTTACATCGGGAGAGTCCATAATAAGGCAGATTTTGGTAGGAAAGAAGTTTTTTAAGAAAGAATTCGGCTTTGAAAATGAGTTTTTATGGCTGCCGGATGTATTCGGTTATTCATGGGCATTGCCGCAGATACTTAAAAAGTCGGGTGTAAATACTTTTATGACGACTAAAATAAGCTGGAACGATACGAACAGAATGCCTTACGATACATTTATCTGGAGAGGAATGGATGGAAGCGAGGTAACCACACACTTTATAACAACTGCCGAGGAGGGAGATACAACATATACATACAACGGAGAAACCAGACCTTATGCAATAAAGGGTATATGGGACAACTACAGAAACAAAGACTTGAACAGAGAGCTGCTCATATCTTACGGCTGGGGTGACGGAGGAGGCGGTCCTACAAGAACCATGTTAAAGCATGTAGAGGCTGCCAAGCTTATACCGGGATTGCCTAAGGTGCAGAACAAAAGAGCTACAGAGTATTTCAGAGAGCTGAATGCGCGAATAAGGGAGAATGTATATAACGGATATCTCCCTGTTTGGGACGGGGAGCTGTATCTGGAGTTTCACAGAGGTACCTACACTTCACAGGCATACAATAAGAAAATGAATCGTTTTATGGAGTACAGGCTGAGAGAGCAGGAAATGCTTTCCGCCTTTGCAGAAAATGCATACTCACTTCCTTACAACAAAGAGGAGCTGCTAAAGGCTTGGAAGATAGTGCTTTGTGAGCAATTCCACGATATACTCCCGGGTTCTTCAATACATGAGGTATATGAGGACAGTCACGAGGAATATGACAGAGCATTGTCATATATATCCAAGGTGGCAGAAGAAGTTGATAAGAGTCTTATTTCTTCAGCGGAAGACGATACCTTTACGGTGTTTAACCAGTCCAACTGGGAAAGGGATACCATTGTCAGCATTTCGTCCGATGAGAGTCATTATCAATATACAGACGAGGAAGGAAATCTGCTTTCATGCCATAAGGAGGACGGAAAAGATAGAGTGATGGTAAAAAATCTCAAGCCTATGGCATTCAGTATTATAAAAAGGAGCCCTGCGAATGCAGCCGAGGAAGTAAGTACCGCCTGCGTAAATACGGCAGAAAGTCCATTTTATATCGTTTCATGGGATGAAAAGGGCAGACTTACAAGAATATATGATAAAAAGGCGAACCGAGAAGTAATACCGTCAGGCAAGTTTGCAAATGTTTTTCAGATATTTGAGGACAAGCCGCGCTGTTTTGATGCATGGGAGCTTGAGTCTACCATAGATTTGAAAAAGGAAGAAATATATGCTTGCGGAGATGTTGTAAAGAGGGAGAATAAACTGGGTGCTTTTGTAGATTTCAATTTCAAGTACAATGACTCCGAAATTAAGCAGACTATGTGCCTTTACAATGACAAGAGAAGGATAGATTTTAAGACAACAGTAGACTGGAAGGAAAGACAGAAAATCCTTAAAACCGCTTTTTCGGTAGATATAAGAGGAGTATTTGCAAGATATGACATACAGGAGGGGAATATAGTAAGACCGATTACCCAAAATACCTCCTGGGAGGCAGCAAAGTTTGAGGTGGTGGCACATAAATGGGCAGACCTTTCTGAAACGGGATATGGAGTTGCGCTGTTAAATAACTGTAAATACGGTTATGATATAAAGGAGGATACCATCAGGCTTTCGCTGTTAAAGGCGGCGACAGATCCGGATTATAATGCCGATTACGGAATGCATGATTTTATTTACAGCTTGTACCCTCATGAAGAAGTATGGTATAATGCAGGCATAGAGGAAGAAGCATTTGATTTGAACTGTCCGGCTTCCGTATTTTACGGAAGGGCGAGAAACTGCAATGAAAGCATTTTCAGCTTTGACCAATCCAATATAGTGGTGGATGCGCTTAAGAAAGCCGAGGATGATGACGCTTATATACTTCGTTTCCATGAGTTTACAGGAAGAAGATGCGAGTTGAATATAGGCGGCAGTTTCAAATATACAAGCTGGTGTGAGGCGGACCTTATGGAAAATCCTGTAGGCGAGTTATCCTCAGCTCCAATCAAGGTAAATTTAGTTCCTTATGAGATTAAAACGATTATGTTAAAACGCAGTTAATCCTACATGCTTTGTGGAGTTGTTCCTATTCAATTCCACAAAGCTTTTTTAAGAATGTATGTGAGGTAAAAATTGTCAAAGCCGTCGAAAACTATTTTTAAGCAGTTTATTATATTTTCATT
>JBHADN010000247.1:0-3761 GCA_041855085.1 Catonella sp. | reverse complement strand
TCCTGCAATTCCTCCTGAGCCCTCATAAAATTCTTGGTATATCCGTTTGAAACATCTCCCAGATATATGAAGCCCGCCTTCACCATCTTGTCTTCCGCTCTGTTTAAAAGATTGTGTACATAAAAAGCACAGAAAACAATTCCAACCGCCGTAAACAATGCGATAATGTCAGCCTTTCTCATCTATGCGCTCTCCTCTCTGTATAAATCCCTCTCACTTATTATACCCTCTTCTATCAAGCCCATAAATACATCTAAAATTTCAGGATCGAACTGCCTGCCCCTGCCCTTTCTAAGTTCAGAAAGTACCTTGTCGAACTTAAGCTTTCTTCTGTATATACGGTTAGATGTCATTGCGTCGAAAGCATCCGCTATACCTATTATTCTGGCGGTTTCCGGAATATCCTTTCCTGAAAGCCCCATATTGTATCCTTTTCCGTCATAACGCTCATGATGATACAGAACACCCTCTATTATATGCGGTATAAGCGTGATGTCCTTCAATATTTCCGCTCCTATGCTTACATGTGACTGCATAATTACATATTCCTCATCCGTGAGCTGTCCCGGCTTTTTCAATACAACATCGGGAACTCCTATCTTCCCTATGTCATGCAGTATAGCCGTATTTCTAAGCTGCTCCAAAGCCTCTTCCGAATATCCCATCCGCTCCGCCATAAGACAGGAATACTCCGAAACCCTCTCCGAATGCTGGCTCGTGCTTCCGTCCTTTGCATCTACAGCCCTTGCAATAGCGAGAATAGTTTCACTTCCCATCTTAATCTGCTCTTTGGCGAATAAAATTTCCTTCTCCTGAAGCTCCATCCTTATCTCTATTTTCTTTCTCGTGAAAAACCAGGTAAACCAGGAAACAATAAGCAGCAATTCCCCGAAGAAAAAGATTTTAAATATCGTCCTATTATAGATTTTATCTTCTTTTTTTATCGTGTAAATCAACTCTTCTACAGGCTTTCCCTGAGGCTCGTCCAAAATGGAAAGCTTAAACTTGTAAGTACCTTCGGCAAGCCCTGAATATACTATCTTGCCCAGCTCACTCTGAAGCATGACTGTCTTTGTTTCTCCCTCTTTTCCTTCAAGGTAATAGCTTATATAAGGTTCCGTGGCGGAATAGTTTATAATTTCCGGTACAAACTCTATACTTTGACTGTCACTCGGCACGGAAATTACAGCCTCATCCTCTACCTCGTGAATTACGCCGTCTATTGCCACCTCATTTAAAAGCATACGGTATGAACAACTTTTGCTGTCGTTATACTTATTTAAGTCAAATCGCGTTACACCGCCGCTGCCGGCAATATACCATACCTCTCCGTCCACATAGTTCCAAGCATTGGCGGTAAACTTGCCCCTGAGTCCGTTAAGATAGTTAAGATTTTTGTAAGTTAAATCTTTCCCCGCCAACAGCTCATTTTTATATACTATATGTATTCCTCCGCTACCTGTAACATACAGCTTTCCATCTCCTTTGTCAAGTAGGTCATAGTTGTTGCTGTACGGAAAATTGTCCAGTCTGCGTATACCTATACCCAGCTTATAATAACAGATGCCGTTGCTTGTAATGATGAATACATTTCCGTTATCTTTGTCGGTAATCATTCTAAGCACCACTCCGGAGCTTAATCCGTCTGTCCTTGAAAAATTATCTGTTACCTTTCCTCCCTCCACAACGGCAATCCCGCCGCCATCCGTTCCTATAAGCAATTTTCCGTCCTTTGTTTCGAGCATGCTGAGTACGAGGGGATTTTTAAGCCCCTCTCTCATTCATATAACTCTCGTTACTCCGGCTTCCGATATAAATGAAACTCCGAGGTCACTTGCAACCGCAACCGTACCGTCCGAAAGCTCCAGCGCGCTGCGGAACTTTGTGCCGAGCGCTCCGTTTTCCGCTGAATAAACCTTGTAATTTTCAGGGCTTTCCGCACAGATAATTCCCTGCCCGTACGAGCAAATCCACAGGCGATTATTCTTATCTACCATAAGATTTCGTATTCTGCTGCCGTCCAAAAATTCCGAGAGTCCATTTTCCAAAACGAATCCGAACTCCTTATTTACAACATCCAGTCCTTTGTCCGTACCGAAATACAGATGACCGTTCCACTCAGTTATTGTGTTTACAACCTGATTTTGCAGCCCCACTTCCTCATAAACTTCCATAAATACCGACGTGCTCAGCTTCATTACACCGAGCCTTGAAGACGAAAACCAGAGATTGCCCTGATAATCGACCGTCATCCTGTCGATTGAGTTGTTAAAATTGGCTGTATTTACCTTATGATATTTAAACTCATTATCATACCACGCTATACCGTTATCCGCACATATAAAAATACATCCGTTTTCAAGCTGAGTAATGCTGTTTATTGTAGCCATTCCCTCCGCCTTGATTTCAGCCCTTATGGAAAGGTTCCCATCTCTTACATCATATATGTGGATTTCGCCGTCTTCCGTTCCCACATACAAAAAACCGTTCTCTACAAATTTACAGCTCACAAATGAGCCTTCTTCATTTTCGATTTTTTGCACTATGCCCGAGCCGTTCATAAGAAAGAGTTCGCCTATGGCGGATACTGCCGCTATATTGCCCCTTCTGTCCGCAGTAATATCTATGGCGTAGTTGATTTCACGGTAGTTCCTAAGCACCCTAGGTCTTCCCGACAATGTAACTACCGCAAGCTCTCCGCTCGTTCCCACATAAAAGTTTCCGTCGGCACTTTGAGCAACACAGCGCACGGAGTTTGAAGGCAAACCGTTGTCCTCGTCAAATGTGGTCGTTACACTATTTTCAACAACAACAGACAAACCGTCATCATTGGTTCCTATCCACATTCTTCCTTCTTTATCGACAAACAGACAGTTTACATTTTTTACCCTGTCATACTTATCCATAATTCTAAATGTATTTCCGCTGTACCTGTAAAGCCCCGCGTATGTTCCGATCCAGACAATCCCATCTCTGGTAGTCGCCACATCCGTAGCCTCTCCTATATGAAGCCCGTTAAAATTATCATAAACCGTGCGTATATAAGACGAGTAGTCGGGTGTTTCCACCGCAGCCTTTGCAGCTCCCGTCATATGACCGGAGATTATTATTGCCGCAAAAAGGTTGAACATAAATGTAAACAGCTTTTTCAAATGTCTGTGCCCTGAAAACTCCGCTTTCCTCAAGCTCCTGAAAATTCTTATAAACACGAATAAAACCAGCAATATTATAAGCTTATCTAAAAAATCCAGAAAAAACTCTCCTATGAAAGATGAAACTATTCTCGGAACACCGTATCCCATAAGCATCACAAATATACCGTCGCCCCAGATATTTCCGCTGAAGCCGTCATAAAATATATAGTTTATTACGGTAGACACCGCCGCCGTCACAACAGTTATTATAGAGCAGGCTGTCATTATATTGAACAGTTTCTCAAAATATCCCTTTCTTGCCAGCATTCCTATCATTACACCCAGCATAATGTTTACAATCATATAATAATTTGACACAGGATCTTGAATTCCGAATATTATATTCGTAGAAGCCCCTACAACCGCACCTGAAAAAGGCCCTATCAGGTACGCTGCAATCGCTGTTCCGAACGAATCCAGCCAAAGTGGCAAATCGGCAGCAGAAGCAAACATTTTAAACAAAACATTTAAAACGATGCATGATGCAATCCACATACTTATCTTATATCCTTTTTTTACCATTCATGCTCCTTCTTCCGCATATCTATCGGTCGTAACAAATGTAAG
>JBHADN010000246.1:0-9428 GCA_041855085.1 Catonella sp. | reverse complement strand
GTAGCCGTAAGCAGCCTGTTTCATCCGATGCCCGTTTTTTTACGCAGGCATAAGACGGCAGACAAATGATTGGAGCATATAATATAATATTAACACATATTTTTGAACAATTGTATAGTTTTCTTCATTTCGGCAATATTATCATGCAGCTTCAAGATACTGCTGCCTACAAATGCCGCATCTGCTCCCGCCTCCTTAACATTTTTCACATCTTCCGGCGCATGCACGCCTACTCCGCAATAAATAGGTCGCGTTATTCCCTGCTCCCTTAAATATCCCACACATTCCTTAAGTGTCCTGTACTGTGGATTTACAGCCTGATCTTTATACGGCTTTGCCTGCAAATATACAAACCCGTTTGATGCCTTTGCCATCTCAACCTCTTCCTGCGGCAAATGGTACTGCACATAGCAGGAAACTTCAAGGCCTGCCTCGATTATCCTGTTTTTAATATTATCATCCTTAAGCCCGACTAAAAGTATGTCCTTCAAATTATTTTCAATACAGAATTTTGTGAACTCGTCCACTCCTATCTCTTCAACTGTATTCTCATATGCCAAAATCAACAGCTTGACCTCCGGCAGCGCTTTTTTCAGCTCGGCTATAGACCTCATATAAGCTTTGTAATCGCCACAGGTTTCAAGTGCGATCTTCATCCTGTTTGCTATATACTCACTTTCAAGATACGGGTTGTGTGACGGAAAATCCACTTCTATGATCTTTACTCCTGCATCTGCATATTCAAGCGCCATCTTATAGCTCGCTTCTATTGACGGGTAACCGTTAGACAGATAACAAATAATTTCCACTTTATTCTCCTTTTCAACTCTTACTCTATGTCTATTCTCCAAAATAAGCCTTTTTAAACAACTCCTTAAACTCCTCTAAAGAAGGGATGACGGGATTTGTCTTTGTACATCCGTCAGCCTTTGCAAGCTCCGACATCTCCTCAATCCTGAGCAGAAAACCTATTTCATCGGCAATTATCTCTTTTAGTCTGCTAGGTATTCCCATTTTGGCATTTAGCCCCGATATAGTGTCTTTTAAATTTTCAGAGCCTATTTCACATTGAAATTTCCTGTAAATCTCGGCTGCCCTCTCATCCTTACTGTTATATTCTATAATATATGGAAGCAGCACCGCATCTGCAAGCCCATGCGGAATATGAAATATTCCCCCCAGGGCATGAGCCATAGAATGTACTATCCCGAGCGAAACATTGGTAAATGCCATTCCTGCTATCATCGATGCCTGCGACATTACAGCTCTTGCACCGATGTCATTTCCATTTTCATACGCTATAGGGAGCGTGCTTATTATATCTTTTGCCGCCTGCTTTGCCAGAATGTCCGACACATAGTTTGCCCTGTTTGATACCAGAGCTTCAAGCGCATGTGTGAGTGCATCCATCCCTGTTTCTGCGGTAATTTTCTTAGGCATGGTCATCGTTACTTCGGGATCGCAGATTGCTATGTCGGGCATCATTTCCATATTTCCAAGCCCGTTTTTCTTCCCTTTTTCATTGTCCGAAATTACTATGGAGCGTGAAACTTCACTCGCCGTTCCGCTGGTTGAAGGAATACAGCACATCCTTGCCTTGTTTCTAAGCTTGGGAAATTCATTCGGCGGCATAATATCCTCCATAGATTTCAGTTCGGGATGCTCATAAAATATCCACATTGCCTTAGCTGCATCCATTGCAGAGCCTCCGCCCAGACCTACTATCAAATCCGGCTTAAATTCAAGCATTTGCTTCGCTCCCTTCAAAACCGTTTCAATGGAAGGATCCGGCTCTACATCTCGTATTACCGTACTTTCACAGCCCGCTTCCGCTAAGAGCAACTGTACCCTTGCAAGCACCCCGCTTTTTTCCATACTGCTTCCGCCTACTACAATACAGGCTTTTTCGGCTTTTATCGATTTTATATATTCAAGACTGCCCTCTCCGAACATAAGTTCCGAGCCTGCAAGTTTCATTGGCCTCATCATAAATCAATCTCCTTATTTTCTTAAGCTGTCCAACACCTTACTTACCAGTTCAAATGATATCGGATTTGTAATTATACCGTCCTTTTTAAGGCTTGAACCTATAATCGCGCCGTCTGCAATTTTCAACTGCTCCTTAATGTTGTCGGCATTTACACCGCTGCCTGCAAGCACCGGAATGTTTACCGTCTTTTTTACTCTTGAAATCAAGTCAATAGGCGTTTCCTCGCCAATCTGCGTGCCTGTGACTATGACTGCATCTGCACCGTTTGCCGCAGCCTCTTTTGCGGACTGTTCAATTGTTATGTGTGGAAGCAGCATATGAGCATGCTTTACCTGTATGTCAGCCAGAATTTTTAACCCAGTCTGCCCCATCATCTTCCTGTACTCCAAGCACTGCTTTGCACAAGGATTTATGATGCCGTCTGTAAAAATTACCGTATCCACAAATACCGGAATTCTTACAAACTCCGCTCCCACCATAGCCGCTATGGCAATATCCGCCTCATAATCATTGAATGCGGCGTCAATTCCTATCGGGATACTTACGGCATTCTTTACCTCACTTGCCGCTACCGCAAGCGCTGCAGTCTGTGCTTTGTTCAGCCTAGCAGAAAACGGAGTATCTCCCATATTTTCTACAATCAGTGCATCTACTCCTGCTCTCTCAAGCGTTGCCGCATCTTCAACCGCACGCTCGATTATTTTTTTATAATTTCCGTCAAAACCTGCCGTTGTAGGAAGCGGCAGACAATGTACCATACCTATAACGGTACTTGATTTTAGTGTAAGTAAGTCCTTATTCATAGCTTCCCTCCCCGTCATTTTTAATCGAAGCATACCTGTATATACCTTCCAAAGCAGTCCTGCAAAGTAAATCCTCAGCTTCCTTTCGCTCATTTTTCTCAAGTACCGCCTTCAGATTTTCAAGCACCGTAACCATAGTAAGCACACAGGTCTTTACCTTCATAAGTCTGCCCAAGGTCAGCATACAGGATGACTCCATGTCTATTCCGTCCACTCCCAGCCTTTTTAACTCCTCAAAAGAAACTGACATATCTCTTTTGCATTCAAGCGAAAATTTGGAGTCATGCATACAACTGTAAAATCCGTCCATAGTACAGTTTATTCCGTTTGAATATCTCCTGCCTGTCTTGAGTACAGTTTCATTCATAACTGTCACTAACTCCAAATCCGCCACCGCAGGATAGCTCAAATCCACATAGCTGCCGCTTGTGCCCTCTCTGCGCATAGCCGCTATTGGTATCATAAAATTTCCGAGCATATCATCTCTCAGGGACATAACCGTACCCATCCTTACAGCCACCTCCATGCCCGCCTCATACATTTCTTCCATTGCAATGGCTGCCGACGGCGCCCCTATCCCCGTAGAGGTTACTGTTACTCTTACCCCCTTATACATTCCGGTATAGGTATTGAACTCCCTCAAAAATGCGACTTTTTGGGGATTATCCAGATAGGATTTTATTATCTCCACTCTCCACGGATCTCCCGAAAACAGCACATATTTGCTTATATTTTCCCTGCTTGCACCCATGTACAATGTTGCCATCTTATCTCTCCTCCTGTTCACCACATTCAGCCTCAAACTTCTCAAATGCCCGCAAAAGCTCATCCTCTGCAGGTATATTTGTACAGCAGCCCTCCGCCTGTATTACAAATGATGCATTAACCGCTCCCAGCCTGCAGCATCTTACCGCGTCATAACCTTTCAGATATCCGTATATAAAACCTGACATATAACCATCTCCGCTTCCTGTTGCATCTACTATCTCCTCAACCTTAAAAACCGGTATGGTATGGCTTTTAATTTCTCCCTCTTCCCTAAGATGGCATACACTTCCGTTCTTACCGCAGGTAGTAACCAAAATCTTTACCTTTCCCAATTCAAACAGTTCGGATATATGGCTGAATCCGCATACTTCTTCTATAGTCTTTTTCTCCGCTTCATTTGCAAATATGATGCTGCTCTCAAGCAATATCTCTTTCAGAAAATTCTTAGGGAAGGCATCCATATCATCCTTCATCCCGAATACAACAGGGATGCCGTGCGCCCTGCATTTGCTGAAAAACTCTATGTTATCCGCCCTCGGAGCCACGGTTATAACTCCAAGTTTGATGCCCTCAAACCATTTGTCATCCATAGGAGAAGCATACTTCTCATCCATCGCTCCCGGATAAAATACGGTTATATGGTCATTGTTATTGTCCTGTAAAAGATAGCAGATACTTGTAGCCTCGCTCTCAACCACCTTTATTCCCGCGGCAGGTACACCCCCGTCTTCTAAAAATTTCTTAAACCCGTTGGTTATATAGTCGCTTCCAACCCTTATTAAAGGCATTGAAACTATTCCGAGTCTGCAAAGTGCGTATGCTATATTTACAGAACAACCGCCATAAAATATTCCGGCATTTGACCTGTTGGCGACAAGCGAGGTAAATCCTGTCTTTGCCGGAGTTTTCAGCTTTATAATGTGATCCATGCTTACATATCCGCTTGTTAAAACCTCAACCTTCATATCCGCTCCTTTGCACCTGTTTTAATCACAACAACCCTAAATCAAGCATTTTATACAGGGTTTCCTTATCTATTACACTCCCGAGGTACCTGTCAATGTCATCAAGGTGCACCTCATTTACCGTTTCCGAATTTGTAGCAACACATTCCCTTATCACATAAGGGTTGTAATTCAGATAAAAAGCATCCGTAACCGTGGCTCTGACGCAACAATTTGTCTTTGTTCCCACCACAACCACATTTTTTATGTCATTTTCTCTCAGCACCAGGTCGAGATCTGTACCGAAAAAACCGCTGTATCTCCTCTTTCTTATAACATAGTCCTCTTTTTTTACCTCAAGTAGAGGATCTATTTCTATTCCGAAAGTGCCCTCTATACAGTTGGGACGCATTCCCTCCGCTTTTTTGTCAGGCTTTCCCTCCCTGTTGCAATGCTGTAAAAATATAACCTTGCAGTCATTTTTTCTGCACTCAGCCATTACCTCTCTTATTTGAGGCAGTATAAACCGATTCTGCGGATAGTACACCAGTCCCTCGGGATCCGTGAAATCTCTTACCATATCAACAATAAGCAATGCCGTATTCTTACTCATCCGTATTCTCCTTAGTCAAATGTATAGCCTCTTACCTTAACCTTTTTGAATTTCATATACGAAACAACTGCAAGTACCGTAACCATAATAATATATGGAATTATGTCAAACATGCCCGAGGCAGGCCCCGCATAAACACTCAGATTGACGGACAGCGACCTTGCAACACCGAATAATATTGCATACAGCGCGGACTGCACCGGCTTGCCCTGTCCGCAATAAATGGCTGCTATTGCTATAAATCCTCTGCCTGCCGTCATGTCGCTTGTAAACATCGCCATTCTTTCCATAGAAAGATTTATGCCTGCCAGAGCACAGCAAAATGCTCCGATTGCAACCGCTCCGTATTTATAGGCGTCCGTCTTTATTCCCACGCTGATTGCCGAGTCCTCATTTTCTCCTACAACCCTCACATATACACCGAATTTGGTGTTGAACATAAGCATAAATGCTGCCGCTATACTTAAAAATGAAAGATATGTAATCATCGGGTGCCCGTTAAGTACAGTGCCCAATACAGGTACATTCTCCAAAAAAGATATATTTATCTTGAAATCTGCCGCCCCCACATCCTGCAGACTGATATTGGAAAGTTCCATAATCCTTAGTACAAATTTAGCTATGGCCGGCACAATGAAGTTAATTCCCAAGCCTATAACAATTACATTACCCTTACAGGTTATTCCGAAGAAAGAGAATATCAGTCCCCATATCAATGAGGTTAAAATTGCGGCGGATACGGCTGCCGCTACGCTTCCCGTAAGATATTGCGTCAAAACGGATACAAAAGCTCCGTTCAGCATCATGCCCTCAAGCGCTATGTTCAGCACTCCCGCCTTATAAGCAAATATTCCGCCAATAACACATAGTATTATAGGAGCGCTATGATAAAAGGTATCATATAAAATACTGTTAAAAAGATTCATTATTCACCCTTCTCCCATCTTTATCCTGCTTATCTTATTAAACATTCCCTTTTCTCTGATAAATCTTACCGCCAAGAAAAGAATTATCATACCCTGTATAATGGTAACGATTTCCTTAGGCACATTCGTATACATATTGATGCTGTCACTTCCCGTTTTGAGTGCCGCATAAAAAACGGAAGCTATAAATATTCCCACAGGGGAATGACTTCCGAGCAGCGCAATAAGCATTCCATCCCAGCCAAGGCCCGGATTTCCTGAAAATGAAAGTGTATACTTGAACTGGTCGCTTAACATCCACCCTGCACCCGCTATACCGGAGAGTGCGCCGCTTATCAACATCATTATTATAATCTTTTTACCTACATTCATTCCGGTAGCTTCTGCAAACTCCGGGTTTTTCCCTATTGCCGTTATTTCATACCCCAGCCTGCTCCTGCCCATCACTATATGTAAGACCGTCAAAATTATCATTGCAATAATAAAGAATGCAGTTATTCTTGTATTTAATATACGCTGAAACATAGCATTTTCAGCAATTGCAGGTGTAGCAACATATCCTGCCGACCTGTCTTTAAACACCCCGGTAGTCAAAAATTCAAGCAGTTTTATGGCTGCGTAGTTCAGCATAAGGGTAACCACCATCTCATTTACATTGCACTTCGCCTTCAAGACCGCAGGTACGAGAGCAAACGCCATACCGCAGACAGCGGCTGTCAGGAAACAGACAAGCTTGCTAAAGACGGGGCTTGAAAAAGATGAATATGCTCCTACTATTCCTGCAAAAAATGCTCCGATAAGCATCTGCCCTTCTACTCCCATATTGTAAACATTCGCCTTAAATGTAATTGCAATCGCAAGTCCGGTTAAAATCAAAGGAGAGGCATAGTGCAAGGTGTTCATAAATCCCTTAACCGTAAACAGCGACTTTACTATCAGTATTCCGAAAGTTTCAAGCGGATTTTCTCCGATTGCGGCGATAATAACCGAGCCTGCCAAAAAGGCAAAAATCACAGGAAGCATTGAATTTAATACTCCTATTATGGCTTTATTGCTTCGCTTCATACTTCTCCCCCTCTTTACCGATTCCTGCCATTAACAGTCCGACCGCCACCGTTGATACCTCATCCGGGTAAATTTCCCCTGAAATATGACCCTTGTACATAACAATCACTCTGTCGGAAAGGCTCATGATTTCCGAAAGTTCACTTGATATAAGTATTACCGTATTGCCCTCCTCTTTAAATCTCAATATCTGCTTATGAATAAACTCTATTGAGCCTATATCCACACCTCTGGTAGGCTGGCAGGCGATAAGCATTTTCGGAGCGGCGGACAGTTCCCTTGCGATAATTACTTTCTGTGCATTGCCGCCTGACAAATTCCCTATATTACCGTTTACATCTCCGAGCCTTATATCAAACTCCTCTATAAATCTGTTTCTTATTTCTTCTATCTTTTTGGTTTTATAAATACCGCAGCTTAACAGTTCCGCCCTGCCGTGGTATCCTGCTATACAGTTCTGGGATACCGTCATCTCTCTGCACAGCCCTTGAGCGTATCTGTCTTCGGGAATTATCCCTATTCCCATTTCTCTCAGCTTGTCAGGACGGACATTGGTTATATTTCTTCCTTCAAAATACACATTTCCTTTAGTGGACTCCATAAGCCCTGTCATAATTTTAACAAGCTCGGACTGCCCGTTGCCCTCTACTCCCGCTATTCCGAGTATCTCTCCCTTATGTACTCTGAAGCTTATATTTTCAACAACTTCCTTACCCTCATCATTTGTAGTTGCCAAGTCCTTAACTTCATATATGACCTGTTCATTACACTTGCTCCGCCTGTCGTTTTCCACCGACAGAACCACATCTCTTCCTACCATAAGCTGTGCGAGTCCGACCTCGGAAGTGTCCTTTTTCAGCACATCTCCTACAACTTTTCCCTGTTTTATAACAGTTATACTGTCGGCAAGCTCCATAACCTCTCTGAGCTTATGTGTAATTACTATTATTGTTTTCCCCGCTTCCTTAAGCTTTTTCAGGATAATTATCAGCTCATCGACCTCCTGTGGAGTAAGTACGGCTGTCGGCTCGTCCAAAATTAAAATATCTACATTTCTGTACAACATTTTAAGGATTTCCACTCTCTGTCTTTCGCCTACGGATATCTCTTCAACTCTCTTCTCCGGATCAAGCCTGAAGTTATTTTCTTTTATCAGCTTTGACACCCTGCAAAGCTCTTCCTTTCTGTCAATAAATCCAAGCCTTCCCCTTGTAATTTCCACACCGAGCAATATGTTTTCATAGACGGTTAGCGACGGCACCAGCTTAAAATGCTGGTGCACCATCCCTATACCGTTTTTAATTGCATCTAATGGACTTTTCATCTCAACTTCCCTGCCCCTTATAAGGATTTTACCGCAGGTAGGTTGGAGCAGCCCGTAAAGCATGTTCATTAAGGTGGATTTGCCTGCGCCATTTTCGCCTACAATACATCTAATTTCTTTTTCTTTCACATTAAGATTTATATTCTCATTTGCAGCAAAATTTCCAAATCTTTTTGTCAGTCCGACAGTCTGTATTATGCTACTCATTTTGCAACTCCTTTAACATCCTTAATATGTCCCTGCTTATTCATAAAAATATCGTAACTACTTAATATTTACATATTTGCAGTTCTCAGGCTTAAATTCTTCGCCTTCCTGTGCATTTGTTACTTTTATAGTCTGATTTGAAATCTTTTCCTCAATATCCTTAAGCTCTTTCTTTATCTCTTCCCACTTAGACTTCCCGCCTTCGGTTATATACTTGCTGATTTCATCCAGATTTGTAATTGAGGTTGCTCCGGAGGCAAGTGAATATGTCTGAACTCTCTCCGCATCTCCGATAGTACCTTCTGCTGCCGATCTTGCTATCTCATACACAGGAACATCCGTATTCTTCATAACGCTTGTAAGTATATACCCCGGCTGCTGTGCGTCCTTGTTTGCATCAACCTGAATAGCCAGCTTTCCCATTTCTTTGGCCTTGGATGTCACACCGTCGCCGACCGAGCCTGCTACCGCAAACACAACATTTGCCCCCTGATTGTAGTAAGTTCCCGCTACCGTACTTCCCGTAGCCGAGTCTGCAAAGCCTGCATCGTACTTTGAGTAGTAGTCATAGCTTACACCGTATTTCTCAGCCTCATAATTTATGCCTTCGATAAACCCGTATGAAAATACCGTAATTCCGTTAGAATTGGTTCCTCCTATAAAACCTACGCTGCGTCCTCCCGCATCATTTGCCGTAAACTTATATCCATCGGTACCGAACAGCTCTGCGGCATTTTCATTTACCATAGCAGCAAGTGCTCCTGCGACAGAAAAAACACCACAATCCT
>JBHADN010000245.1:0-2797 GCA_041855085.1 Catonella sp. | reverse complement strand
ACCCTGATATAGTTGTAAACATTAACTTGGCTTATGCGCAGCTACAGAATATAAACTTTAGAAATGACCTTTGCGACATAATGACAGAGGAGGGCTTTGATCCTAAAAATCTCAAACTGGAACTTACAGAGAGATGTAAACTGGTAGATATGGAAAACTTGAGAAACGATTTGGCTTTCTTTAAGTCCATGAATATACAGACCGCACTTGACGATTTCGGCACGGGATATTCGGCGCTTGACCTTATGGTAGAGCTTCCTATAGACCAGATAAAGATTGATAAAACCTTTATAAACGATGTAGAGGTGGATTTATCCAGACAGAGCATATTGAAAGCAATTACAAGCTGTGCAAATGAGCTTGGCAAGTCAATCTGTGTAGAGGGTATTGAAACAAAAGAAAAGCAGGATTATATATCCAACAATTACGGTGTTACAAGGTTTCAGGGTTATTATTATTCCAAGCCTCTTGATATAGAATCCTTTAAGGAATGGCTTAAAGACAACGGTTAACATTAATTAAAAAAGAGCATTCACAGGTCGGACGGCAGTCTGAACCCGTAAATGCTTTTTTTTATCTCGTGGGAAATTTGTTCCCGTATTATTCCTCTCCATCAAAACAGTAGGTGCAAAGTTCCTCTTTGTCGATGCCTATTGCTTCTATAAGGTCATCCATACGGTTGAAGCGAAGAGAGGTAAAGCCCATAAGTTCCCTCATTTTAGACACCATATTTTTATATCTTTCGGAGTCGGGATCGGTATATTCTTTAAGTATCTCATCCGTAATCTCATCGCCCTCTTCCTGATGTATTATTTTTCTTGTGATAAGGTCCATATCCGAGGTGGAGCGTGAGAAGTTGATATATTTACATCCGTACAGTATAGGAGGACAGGCAGGTCTTACATGTACCTCTTTTGCTCCGCTTTTGTAGAGGAAGTCTGAGGTTTCTCTTAGCTGTGTTCCTCTTACTATGGAGTCATCTATTAAAAGTATACGGTTGCCGTCTATAAGTTCATGTACCGGAATGAGCTTCATCTTGGCTATTAAATCTCTCTTGGACTGTATAGTAGGCATAAAAGAGCGCGGCCAGGTTGGGGTGTATTTTATAAACGGACGCTGAAAAGGTACTCCGCAGGCATTGGCATATCCCACGGCATGTGCGGTACCGGAGTCAGGCACTCCTGCTATTATATCTATATCCGAGGTTGAGAGTTCATCCCTTTTTGCCATACATTGTCCGCATCGATAGCGCATATTTTCCACAGAAATGCCCTCATAGCTGGAGGACGGATATCCGTAGTATACCCAGAGGAAGGAGCAGATTTTCTTCTTATTGCCGGGTGCCGAAAGCTCTTTTACATAGTCGGGAGTTATAATATCTATCTCCCCCGGTCCTAATTCCTTGTAATGTTCATATCCGAGATTAAGATAGGCAAAGCTTTCAAAAGAAGCGCAGTATCCGTCTTCTTTCTTTCCTATTGCGACAGGAGTTCTTCCTAGGATATCTCTTGCACAGTAAATGCCGAGAGGAGTAAGGATAAGCATAGTCATAGAGCCGTCTATTTTATCCCAGACATTTCTTATTCCGTCTATTATGTTGTCCTTTTGATTTATCAAGGCTGCAACAAGCTCCGTCTGGTTTACCACTCCGCCGCTCATTTCAAGGAAGTGAGTGCCGCCTGAAAAAATAATATCATTTGTAAGCTCTTCAATATTGTTTATTTTTCCGACTGTGGCTATGGAATAAGTGCCATGCTGTGACCTGACTATAAGCGGCTGCGGCTCATAGTCCGAGATACAGCCTATACCCATATTTCCTTTCATATTGTGCACATCTCTGTCAAATTTGCTTCTGAAAGGCGAATTTTCTATATTGTGTATAGCCCTCTCGTAACCGCTTTGTCCCAGCACAGTCATACCTGCTCTGCGCGTACCCAGATGTGAATGATAATCCGTGCCGAAAAATAAATCGAATACGCAATCATTCTTAAGTGTAACTGCAAAAAAACCGCTCATTGATATGTCCTCCTTATAAAGATACGAACTTATAATATTACAATCACAGCTTCAAGTCAAGAAAAAAGAGCGAATAGTAACCGGAAATACTTCGTGCCGGATAATATAAAAAACCTGCAACCTAAAACTAGATTGCAGGCGGTGTATTTACATGCATAAGCTTTACATAGTCCTCCCTGTTAAGTGGCTTGCTGAAATAGTAACCCTGCAGGTATTTGCAGCCGAGAGCTATGACGCCTCTTGCCATTTCTGCGGTTTCAACACCTTCGGCAACAAGCTCCGCACCTGTGGAATATGCGGTTTTTGTAAAGCTTTCAAGCAAAATCATAGACTTCTCATCTCCTGTAAGATAAGGCGCTTGGACAAGAGATTTGTCTATTTTTATGAGTTTCAGAGGCAGAGATAAAATTCTTATAAGAGAAGAGTATCCCGTACCGAAGTCATCTATTGAAAAATGAATGTTTTTCTCAGTAAGAGTTTTTATATTGATATCCACTATCTCGTTAAATTCGCTGGAAGAGGTTTCCGTAAGCTCCAGATTTATCTGGGACGGAAAAACTCTGTACTTTTTCAGTATGGACATGACATTTGAAGCAAGGTTGCTTTGCAGACATTCTACCATAGATAAATTTACTTCTATGTAGTCGAGTCCATAGTCGCTCAGATGCTCTGAAGAAATAGTGCTGCACACCTCCGAAAGCACAAATCTTCCTATGTCTATTATGAGAGAGCTTTTTTCCGCAATAGGTATGAACACTTCAGGAGAAATGAATTTCCCCTT
>JBHADN010000244.1:0-4941 GCA_041855085.1 Catonella sp. | reverse complement strand
AAGTGCATTTTCTCTGAAGTATTTTACATCTTTCAGCATGTCATAATTAAACTCTACCATTGTCTTCCTCTTTTCATGTAAATATAATGTTCTGTCTATTTAATAGCTCCCGTTATACCCTCCGCAAACTGTTTCTGCAGAACAAAGAATACTATTGCAGTCGGAAGGGTAGCAATAAGAACTCCCAGCATAAGCATTCCATAATCCACAGTATAGGCGCTTAGAAGGTTTGATACCAACATAGGCATGGTCATGGAATCATTACTCTGAAAAATAACCTTAGGCCACAGGTAGCTGTTCCACGAACTCATAAATGTAACTGTTATTGCCGCTCCGTAAGTTGAGCGCATTGTAGGTATGAACATTGTAAAAAATATTGCCGTTTCAGACAGTCCGTCTATTCTGGCCGCCTCTATTATTTCCCTCGGAAAGCTCCTTGCCGCTTGCCTGAACATCATGATAAGAAACGGCGTGGCAAGCGTAGGAAGCATAAACGCCAGCCATGTATTTACCATCTTCGCTTTTGAAAACATTGTAAACAAAGGTATCATAGCCGCTACGAAAGGCAGCATCATGGCTGTAAGCAGAACTGTAAAAAGTATGTCCTTTGACCTCTGATGGTACACTTCGAAGCCGTACCCCGCTATAGAACATATAAGCATGGAAAACAGTGTAACCAGAACCGAGTTTCTCACAGAGTTAAAAAATGCCTTTCCCAAATCCTGAGATGCTATCAGCGACTTAAAGTTTTCAAGGAGATAGCCTCCCGGTATCAGCTTTCCTCTCATAACATCCACACTGGCATTGGTTGCTGCACAAGCCATCCAGTATATAGGGAAAATCGATAAAATCGAAACTATAGTAAGAAATGTATATACAAATATTTTTTGCCCTTTAGTCACGCTTATCACCTACTTTCATCTGTATTACCGAAAGTGTTGCTACCATGAAGAGTATAACTACCGACAATGTAGCTGCATACGGCAGATTAGGGTTAAGTACGAAGGATGTATTATATATGTAATGTGACATAGTCATAGTAGCTATGCCCGGACCTCCGTTGGTAAGGTTTACCGACTCATCGAACAACTGCAGAGTACCGTTGATGGACATAATAGTCGTAAGCAGTATAGTCGGCCTCAAAAGCGGTATGGTAATTTTTCTAAATGACTGAAACGGTGACGCACCGTCTATCTTTGCCGCCTCATAGACGGAATACTCTATATTTTGAAGCCCTGCAAGATAAAATACCATGTTGTACCCCGTCCACCTCCAGATAAGTGCAACTATGATAACAATCCTCGCCATCCAGTTGCTCTGAAACCATCCTATTCTCTCAAATCCGAAGTTAACAAGTACATTGTTTATGAAGCCGTCATTGGCAAACATGGATCTGAAAATCATAGAATACGACACCAGAGAGGTGGCACAAGGCAAAAAGATCATTGTTCTGAACAAACCCTTAAACCGTAAATTTTTATTATTAAGTATGGATGCCAGTCCAAGCGCTATAATAAGCATTATAGGAACCTGTATCGCAAGATAAAATATGGTATTGAATATAGCCTGTATAAATTGCTTGTCCTTAGGTATTCTTAAATAATTTGCTATACCGTTCCAGTTAAGATTAACTCCCGTTCCTTTTTTCAATGAGAGAATAATCGCCTGAAACATAGGAAAAAAGCTGAATATAAAAATCAACAATACTGCCGGCATTATATATATCCAGCCTATTCTGAGATGCTTTTTGGCAAGGCTTAAAGTTTTTTCCCTTTTCATAATAGTTCATCCTTCCCTAAAATAGGGTTGCCACAACAAGGATAACAGTCCTCTATTATCACTTTACTATGTCAACCCTATATAACTGCTTATTTGAAATTCAAATATTGACCTCACAGCCGTACAAACCGTATCCGAAGCAAGCAAACGGTTATGTAAATCGCCTGTGATGTTTTGCAGAACACCTGACGATACTGTAAAATTTCAATATGTATCTGTCAAAATGTTCTGCATATGATCGGAATAATTTCAGTCGATAAATCAACCGCCCATGTTAAATTCTACAGTTTCCTGAGCAGTCTTCAACTCGGCATCGATGTCCGCACCGTTCTGTATAACATTGCTAAGACCGATACCTACCGCATTTCTCGCGTCGTAGTAGTAAGCACCTGTTATATTGCTAGGAACTTTGCCTGCATACTCGGTAATGAGTGCATATATAGGCTGGTTTGCGAAAAATTCCTGTGGTGTGCTGTAAACACTGCTCTCTCCTGCAGGAAGGTAGGTTGAAAGTGCTCCTGAGGATGAAAGTATTGTTTCATAAAACTCCACGCTGCCTGCGAAAGTAGAGTTAAGGAAATCTATAGCAAGCTTCTGGTTCTCACTCTTTGTTGTGATAGCCCATGAAGAACCGCCGTTGTTGGAGTAGTTTGTAGCTCCCGCAACATCGTCCAATCTAGGCATGTTGGCTACGCCCCATTTTCCTGAAAGATCCTTTGCAGCGGTAATGCTTCCGATTATCCAGCATCCGTTGATTACACCTGTTGTAGTTCCGCTCTGGATTGATGCAATATACTGATCCCAGTCTGTTACTTCTACAAGCACTCCCGATGTATAAAGCTCCTTATAAATCTCAAATGCCTTCTTAATGATGTCATTTCCTACTATGTTAAGAGAACCGTCTTCTTTGAACATTGATGCTCCGGCTGACTGAAGAATCATCATTATCATGTCGTTAGAACCGGTCTGTGATGTGAGCATAGGTGTTCCGGTCTTTTCCTTAACCTGTTTTCCGAGCTCTATGAACTTGCTCCATGTAATGTCGTTAAAATCCTCAAGCTTAAGTCCGGCTTTCTCAAGAATATCCGTTCTGTATGCCGCGATAACCGCTCCATTATCAAAAGGTACTCCGTAGTGAGCTCCGTCCAAGGTAGAATATGCCTGTTTTGCTGAAGCAAACTTTGTAAAGTCTATTCCGGAATCATTGAGATTTAAGAATACATCCTTAAAGTTTGTTGTATATTTCTGGAAAGAATTGTCCTGCATAAGGAAGATATCAGGTAATGTGCTGAGATCTCCCGCCGTTGCCGCTGTCATTATCTTTGTTTCAATATCATCGTAAGTAACTTCCTGTACATTTAACTTGAAGTTAGGGTTTTTCTTCTGATAAATCTTTTCCGCTTCCTTCATAGCATATATATTAAATGCAGGATCCCAGCACCATACTGTAAGCTCATTACCACCGTTGTCGGTAAAAGAGCCGCCTGCTGTAGAAGCTGTTGCAGCCGCCGAGCTTGTCTTTGCTGCTGAACTTGTGTTTGCAGTAGAAGTTGCCTTTGTTCCGGATGTTGCTGTAGAGCTTCCCTGTGAGCTTCCGCAGCCCGACAATAAGGTTAAGCCCATTACTGCCGTTAATGCAAATGACACAATCTTTTTCATCTTCATGTTTTTTCTCCTTAAAAATCAAGAATTTTACCAGTTATAACGGTTTCTTTAATAGGGTTTTTAAGCATTTTCACAAATACCGCGGTTTTTCATCGAAAATACTCCTAGTTTTTTGCCCTATTTCCTAGATAAATTATAACTATTTTACAAAGAAGATGTTGCTTTTTATTTTTAAAAAATGAGCATTTTCGACCATTTTTTACCATCCTTGCTTTATCCTTATGTTAGAATTGCGCAATTTACTTTCATAGTTCTCCGGATGGCATTTCCAGTTATACGGAGAGGTTCCGATAATCTTGTTGAAATTCCTGTTAAATGTCGATATCTGCGTATATCCTACCTTGTTGGAAACATCTTCCATAGATAAAAGAGTTGTCTTTATCAAGTCACATGCCTTGTTTACCCTCACAAATTTTATATATTCAAGAGGTCCCGAGCCCATATATTTTGCAAATACCCTCCTGAAGTTGGTTTCGCTCATCTTGCAGATTTCAGCCAGCTCTTTTACTCTAAGCTGAAGATTGTAATTCTTGTCTATGTACTCTATGACCTCCGATATCAGGCTCATGTCCTTATATGCAAATGCTTCATTTTTGCCTACAGCACCGTTAACCCTTATTGTTTCAAGAAGCAGAGTACTGCTCAGCATAACTATCTTCTCCGAATAATACGGTTTTTTCTGCTCCATCTCCTTTATTATGCTCTTAATAAGCCCGCAAAGCTCGGGATAATCCTTCTCATGCCCGAAGTGTGCCTTACTGTTTATTTGCCTTACCGTCTTTTCCACAAAAACCGGATCCTTGGCAAATGCCGTTCCCAGCAACTCCACAGGCTCGCAGAATATGTACTCCCAATGGCAGTACCTGTTTCCCTTGCTTATTGTGGTATGAGGAAAATTTATAGGTATTATAGTAAAATTACCCGTCTTATACGGTATAGCCTTTCCGTCAAAAATTATCTCTCCCTCACCCGAAACGCAGTAGCCAAGCTCCATAAGATTGTGAAAATGCTGATCCCTTGTTACCTCATTGTTGCCATCTCTCCCATACTGCCTTATCCAGTTTTCCCCGAACAACGCTATCACCGGCTCTCTCATCGGCTTTTCATAGTATCGGAGTTCTATGTTCATTCTTTCTTTTTTTGCCATACCCCACCTTTTAACAGACAATTTTATATCTGTATCCTTCAGTAAACTCCTACATCATAAATTTACTCATAAGATAATAAAATTGCAAGTAAATTTTACTTTCCCCCTCTGTATGCCGTCAAATCAGTTTACAATCGTCTTTTGCACCGCCTATTTATGTTTAATCCGCTCATTCACAGTAGTGTATACAGCTTTTTTTATATTTCCTGTGTAATATATAACTCTTTTTGTGCAATTACAGCCGTATAATCCCCATTATCCTTAACCGCTCCGGTTTCTTTAAACCCGTTTTTATGCCAGAAACCTTCTGCCTGCCTGTTCCCTTTTGCCCATCCTAGCCTTACCCGCTT
>JBHADN010000243.1:0-2822 GCA_041855085.1 Catonella sp. | reverse complement strand
CAAAAAACTTTCCGATATCAGAAGTATTGAGGGAATGAAGGTAGCATACGAAATGCCTATAGTTTATAACGGTAAGGTAGTTTGGAGCGAAAACAGATTTGGAAGGCTGATATTAAATACAATCCCTATAGAATAACCCCACGGTTTTATTTTAACGGTACGGGATTTTTCTTGCATATAGCAGGCTAAAATAGTATAATGAATTCAATAAGGCGTGCAGAGATTAAGAGAGCACATCAGGCAGGAGAGAAAAACTCCTGCTTTGGTGTGCTTTTTTGTGATTGTATTAAAAATGAAAACGGCTGAAAGGAGAGGATATGGAAAATACGGTGAACAGCTATGATGTGGCGGTTATAGGTGCAGGTGTTGTGGGAGCGGCTGTGGCAAGAGAGCTTTCAAGATACAAGCTTTCTACTGTGGTAATAGAAAAAGAAGAGGATGTATGTTCCGGCACTTCCAAGGCAAACAGCGGCATAGTGCACGCAGGCTATGATGCAAAGACAGGAACAAATAAGGCAAGGTTCAATGTAGAGGGCAGCAGAATGATGCCTGCACTTGCAAGGGAACTTGATATTGAATTTGAAAACAACGGCTCTTTGGTGCTGTGCTTTGATGAGGCGGATAAGGGCAAGCTTTCTGAACTTTTGGAGCGCGGAAAGGCTAATGGAGTAGAGCGGCTTGAGATAATAGACGGAAGCAGGGTAAGGGAGCTTGAGCCTGAAATTTCAGAGGATGTCGTTGCGGCGCTCTATGCTCCTACAGGAGGAATAATCTGCCCTTTCGGCTTAACCATAGCGCTTGCAGAGAACGCCTGCGACAACGGGGCGGATTTCAGACTTTTAACTGAGGTAACAAATATAGAAAAATCGAAGGACGGCTTTCTTATAAGTACAAACAGGGGCAATATTTCGGCTGAATACATAGTAAATGCTGCAGGAGTATATGCGGATATAATACATAATTTCGTATGTGAAAAAAAACTCAGGATAAAGCCCAGAAAGGGAGATTATTGTCTGATTGACAAAGGACTCGAGGGATTTGTAAGGCATACGGTATTTCAGCTTCCGGGCAAAAAAGGCAAAGGAATACTGGTTACTCCTACGGTACATGGAAACCCTATGTTGGGACCTACAGCCACGGAAACAGACGACAGAGAGGGAAATGAAACTACAGCCGATGAACTTGCCTATGTGCTTGAGATGGCGGGAAAAAGTGTAAAAAAAGTACCATACCGAGAGATAATAACCTCATTTAGCGGACTTCGTGCGGCAGAGGAGGGAGGAGATTTTGTTATAGGCGAGGCTGAAGACTGTGAAAACTTTTTTGATGCGGCAGGAATAGAGTCGCCGGGACTTACGAGCGCACCTGCCATAGGTAAGTATATTGCGGAAAAGATTGCAGAAAAGTCGGGAGCAGAAAGCAAGAAGGACTGGATAGGAACACGCAGAGGAGTGGTAAGAGCGGCAGCCTTACCTTTTGAAGAAAGGGAAAGGCTTATAAAGGAAAATCCGAAGTACGGAAAGATAGTTTGTCGCTGTGAAGAAATAAGCGAGGGAGAGATTATAGATGCAATCACAAGAACCCTCGGGGCAACCTCGCTTGACGGACTTAAAAGGCGTGTAAGACAGGGCTCGGGAAGATGTCAGGCAGGGTTCTGCACCCAAAGAGCAATGGAGCTTATTTCGGAATATGCCGAAATTCCGATAGAAAAGGTATGTAAAAATGCACCGGGCTCGGAGATTTTAGTGGAGGAAATATAAGATGGAGAGCAGAGATATAGTTATAATAGGCGGTGGTCCTGCAGGGCTTGCAGCCGCTCTTTCAGCTAAAAAAGCGGGGGTGGAGGATATACTTATCTTGGAAAGAGATGTGTGTCTTGGAGGAATATTGAACCAATGTATCCACAACGGCTTCGGACTCCATACCTTCAAGGAAGAACTGACAGGTCCGGAATATGCCGCGAGATACATAGACAGGGTAATTGAAGAAAAAATACAGTATAAGCTCGGAACAACCGTTGCAGATATAAATGAACGGCTTGAAATCACGGCGGTAAGTGAGAAAGACGGGCTTATAAATATAAAGGCGGGAGCTGTTGTGCTTGCAATGGGCTCTAGAGAAAGGTCAAGGGGCGCATTGAATATACCGGGATTCAGACCGTCGGGAGTATATTCGGCAGGAATGGCGCAAAGGCTCATAAATATAGAGGGGCACAGGGTAGGAAAAGAGGTTGTAATACTCGGTTCGGGCGATATAGGGCTTATAATGGCAAGGCGTATGACCTTGGAGGGGGCAAGAGTAAAGCTTGTGGCAGAGCTTTTACCCTATTCCGGAGGACTTAAGAGAAACATAGTGCAATGCCTTGACGATTACGGCATACCGCTCAGACTAAGCCATACGGTAACTAAGATACATGGAAAAAAAAGGCTTACAGGGGTGACCATAGCAAGGGTAGGTGCAGACAGGAAGCCCGTAGAGGGGACTGAGGAGTACCATTCCTGCGATACTCTTCTGCTTTCGGTAGGGCTGCTTCCCGAAAATGAACTCTCAAAGTCGGCAGGCATAGAATTAAGCGGTATTACGGGCGGTGCGGTTGTAAATGAGAGCTTTGAAACCAATATAAACGGAATTTTTGCCTGCGGCAACGTGCTGCATGTACATGACCTGGTGGACTTTGTGTCTGAAGAGGCAGGCATTGCGGGAGAAAAAGCGGCAGCCTATGTGCTGCGAAATAGAGGCGGAAAATCGCAAAAGCAGCCTGCTTATACATATATAAGGGCTGAAAACGGAGTGAGGTATACAGTACCGCAGCTTATAAATAT
>JBHADN010000242.1:0-9286 GCA_041855085.1 Catonella sp. | reverse complement strand
TGGGATTTTTCTCTTTTAATTTTTTAAGATACCCCAAATTGCCGTAAACCTTCTGATCCGCATTTTCCCTTATTGTACAGGTATTTAAAATAACAAAGTCGGGTTCTTTTTCATCGGTTTCAACAAAGCCTATTTTTTCAAGTATTCCCGATATCTTTTCGGAATCTCTGAAGTTCATCTGGCAGCCGAAAGTATGACAACTGAAAGAAAAATTTTTACCGTAATTCTCACATATCAGCTTATATACCTCTGACGCCTTTTCAATATAGTAATACTGTCTTTCCGGCTCATTTATCGGCTCTGCCGCTCTCACAGCCTCAAAATCATAGTTAATTTTATAAATATTTGTTACTGTATTTTCCATTTGCAGTCCATTTCGTTGTGTTTTAATTCAAATTACAATTCTATGCTTTCACTACTCCCTTATCTGTCCTGAGCCGATGATAACATGCTTTTCACAGGTAAGCTCTTTTAAGCCCATAGGACCTCTTGCGTGGAGCTTCTGTGTACTTATGCCTATCTCGGCACCGAATCCGAACTCAGAACCGTCGGTAAATCTGGTGGAAGCATTTACATATACACAGGCGGCATCTACTAAAGTTAAGAAATAGTCAGCATTTGCGAGCTTGTCCGTAACTATGGTTTCAGAATGTCCGGTATTGTACATGTTTATATGCAGTATTGCCTCTTCAATGCTGTCTACAATCTTAAGAGAAATTTTTCTGTCAAGATACTCCGTTCCCCAGTCATCAGAGGTCGCTTCTGCAAATTCGCCGCAATATCCCCTTGCGGTTTCATCCGCCCTTATCTCCACATTGTAAGGCTTAAGCGCTTCATTTATCATAGGAGCGAATTTTTCCGCCACAGTCTTATGCACTACTAACGACTCACAGGCATTGCAAACCCCAAGTCTTGAAGTCTTTGCATTTACAATTATATCTACCGCCATTTCAAGATCGGCAAATTCATCCACATACACATGGCAGTTGCCGGTTCCTGTCTGTATGGACGGAATAGTAGCATTTTTAAGTACAAAGTCTATAAGCCCTTTGCCGCCTCTCGGAATAACCAAATCTACAAGCTTGTTTGCGGTAATAAGCTCCCTTATCGACTCGTGGTCGGTGTTCTCAAGGTATGTTATAACATTTTCATCAATGCCTCTTTTTACAAGCGCTTTTTTGATGACATCCGTTATGGCTTTGCAGGAATTCAAAGCTTCAGAGCCGCCTCTCAGCACGCAGACATTTCCGCTTTTAAAACAAATTCCGAAAGCATCTGCCGTCACATTCGGTCTTGATTCATAGATAATTCCCACTACACCGAAAGGTATCCTTTTTTTACCTATCATAAGTCCGTTCGGTCTTCTGTACATAGGAGCTACCGCACCCGTAGGATCGGGAAGTCTTACGAGAGCATGCAGCCCGTCCGCCATTCCTCTTATCCTTTCATCCGTAAGCTTGAGCCTGTCATACAGACCTTCGGTCATATTATTGGCTCTTGCATTTTCAAGGTCTTTTTCATTTTCATCAAGAATATACCGAATATTCTCAATCAATAAATCCGCACAGTCAAAAAGCACATCATTCTTTTCCTTTGTAGAAAGCATCATAAGCTTATATGAGGCTTCCTTTGCTCTTTCCAGCTTATCTCTCATAATTTACCTCTCTAATTTCCTACCTGCCTGTGTTCAGTTACTATTAAATCCATTTTTATGTCATGCTCGCCGACAGGTACACTGTCAAAGAGTTGATAATCAAAAGCAAGCACCGTTTTATGAAACTTTTCGGGACAAGCCGCAGCAAAAAATCTGTCATAATATCCGCCGCCATACCCTATCCTGTTTCCAAGGACATCAAAGCAAAGTCCGGGAACTATTATTTCAATTTTACCACAAATTTTAAAAATATCTACAATACTGCCATTTTCCGGCTCGATTATATTCTGAAATCCTTTTCTAAACTTTGTATTAGAGTCTAAGAATACAAAGCCCATCAGTCCTCCCTCTCTTACCTTGGTTATTACTCTGGGAACGGCAACTCTTTTCCCGGCTTTAACAGCCCCCTCTATAATTCTTTGAACCGAAAGTTCCTCCCCCAGCGCATTGTAGGCAAATATAGTTTCGGCTCTTTTATAGCAGTCAAGCTGAAAATATCTGTCTATGATTATATCATTATTGTAGCGCTGTTTTCCATATTCATTTTTACACCGGCGGTTTCTTTCAGCTTTTATAAGGTTTCTGTAATCCTCCTTGGTCATAGTAAAGTCCTGCTTTCTATAATTTTCTCAGCAGCCTTGATTCCGTCTACTGCGGCACTGGTAATGCCTCCTGCGTAGCCTGCGCCTTCTCCTATAGGATATATCCCTTTTATGACCGCCTGCAGGGTATCATTATCTCTTACTATTCGTAATGGACAGGATGTTCTTGACTCGACTCCCGAAAAAACGGCATCGGCTCTGTCAAATCCTCTAATTTTCTTTCCGAATGCAAGCATCCCCTCCACAATGGCATTGGACACGCTGTCCGGCAAAATTTCCCTTAGATTTGCGAACGCCGCAGCCCCCTTTATGCAAGGATTTACCTCTCCTAAGGCTTTGCTTATATTGTTATCTGCGAAATCGCTGAAAAGCTGTATGGGAACTTTACCGTTTGCCAAAGCAAATGCCTTTTCTTCAAGCCGCCTTTGAAAACGCACTCCTGCAAGCGCATCATCCGCACCGAAGTCATTTGTATTTACGGAAACTACTATAGCGCTGTTGGCATTTTCTCCCGCTCTATCATTGTAGCTCATTCCGTTCACAAGCGTTCCGCCCTTTTCGGACGAGGAATTTACCACATAACCTCCCGGGCACATACAAAAGGAATAAACTCCTCTCCCGTCCGATGAGGTATGGGTAACCTTGTAGTCCGCCGGAGGCAGCCTGTCGTACATACTGCCGTACTGATATCTGCTTATCATCTCCTGAGGATGCTCAACCCTAAGTCCTACTGCAAACGGTTTAGGTGTAATAAGCAGTCCTTTTTTCAGCAGCAGGCTGAAGGTATCTCTTGCAGAATGCCCGAGTGCAAGCACAAGTGTATCGCAGTCCATACTGTCTTTGCCGTTAAGAATTATTTCTTTTACCGAGCCGTCCTTTGTATTAAAATCCGTAAACTTGGTTTCAAACCTGTATTCTCCGCCTAAGGAAATAATTTCCTTTCTCATATTTACAAGCACCTCTTTAAGTACATCCGTGCCTATATGAGGTTTATTGGAAGAAATAATTTCAGAGTCGGCTCCGAATTTTACAAAAGTTTCAAGTACGAAAGGAATTCTGCGATAAGGATCCTTTACCATTGTATTCAGCTTGCCGTCTGAAAAAGTACCTGCTCCTCCCTCCCCGAACTGTACATTTGAGTGTTCCGACAGTTCTCCGGTTTTCCAAAATTTTTCTACGGATATAGAACGCTCTTCCACGGACTGTCCCTGCTCGATTATCACAGGTCTTAGCCCCGACAAAGCAAGCAGATAGGCACAGAACAGCCCTGCAGGGCCGCTACCTACGACAACAGGTCTTGTCATATTTTCCTTTACGGATACTCTCTTAACGATATAGGGCTTATCTTCATACCTGCTTACCTCGTTAGGCTCCTTTCTTCCCGAAAGCACTTTATCATAAGCTTTTTTGGAAAGCTGCACAACAACGGACAGGCTATAGTGAATATCTTCCTTTTTTCGTGCATCTATCGATTTTTTTCTTATACCGTATGAAATCAAATCTTTTTCATTTATCTTAAGCTTTTTTATGCAGGCTCTCTTAACATCTTCATCAGTATAGCCTATATTCAGGCTTAACTGAGAAATCTGCACCGAATTTTCTTTTTTCATTTTCTGCCAACCCTTTCGCTTACCGCATAAGCACTTGAAAATGCCCATGTAAGGTTGTATCCTCCACACAGCCCGTCTACATCCAAAACCTCTCCTGTAAAATAAAGCCCTTCACACTTCCTTGAAGCCAGAGCTTCATCCACCTCGTCAAGCGGAATTCCTCCCGAAACGGTCTGTGCGTGTTCCAAACCGCCACTCCCTATTATATCAAAAGTAAATGATTTAAGCCACCTGCATATCATATTTATCTCTTCGTCAGTTATCTCGGAAATATTTCCCCTGCCCTTAAGAATCTCCGAGCAAATCCTATCCGCTATCTTGCTGTTTATAAATCCGGACAAAAATTTCTCCTTTGACTTATAATACAGAGCTTTTCTTCTATTTTTTAATTTTTCTACAAGAGTAGTATGATCGTATTCCCTAAAAAAATCCAGCCTGCAGACTGTCTTGTTCCCTTTATCCATCTCTTTTATCGCCTTTCCCGATATCTGCATAACGGCTATTCCGCTTAGCGTATTTTCGCCAAATTGAACTTCTCCTACGGATTTTCCTATCAGGTATTCCGCTTCATTTTCCGACACAAATACCGAAACCCCGCACACAGATCTGAAGCCCGAGCCTATATTCCGAGCCTTGTCCGTCTTTAGTGAGGTAAGTGCAGGAAGCGGCTTAATTATACTGTGTCCGAGGCTTTCCAATATACCCTGAAATTTTTTATCCCTTTCA
Source organism: Catonella sp. (assembly GCA_041855085.1). GTDB lineage: Bacteria > Bacillota > Clostridia > Lachnospirales > Lachnospiraceae > Catonella. Next base: position 4,694 of record JBHADN010000242.1, on the reverse strand, counting down.
AGCGAGAAGCCTCCCGATGCAACTATAACCTCTTTTGCAAGGTACGAATAACTGCTGTCATAGGATTCCGTAGCTATTTCAAAAACCTCTCCGGAGCCGTTTACGGTTTTTCGGATATCTGTTACCGATGTATTGGTCTTTATCTTAACCTTCAGCCTTACAAGTTCTTCCTGAATAGTAGAAACAAATTCCTTTGCATTTTCCGAAGCGGGATATACATAAGCCGAAAGAGGTGTATCAAAATCCCTGCCCTTTTTTATGGAAGGCTCTATGCCTATGGATGAAAACAGCCTGATTACACCCTCCGCCCCGAAACTTTTTACTATATTGTATGCCTTTTCAGGGTTCGTGCTGTTGTAGCAGTCTATGCTCTGATACATATTGGTGTAATTGCATTTTCCGTTGCCTGTTATACCGAGCTTTTTCCCCGGCGCCTTATCTTTTTCAAGTATGGTTACAGACAGATTTTTTCGAGCAAGCAGCAGTGCGGCTGTCATTCCCGATGCACCGCCGCCTATTATAACAACATCCCTAACATTATCAGCCATAAGCCCTCTATTTTTTGAATTTTACCATATCTTTTCTGTTTAACGGAAATACCGCATAATAGGTTTTACCTACATTTACAACCACCTCATCCTTATAGCCTTTATCATAGTAAAAAGCAGTTTTTGTAGTTCCGTCGGGCTTCTTCCAAAATACTTTTACCGCTCTTCCGTTTGTAATGTAATATCCATCTCCCGAAGCTCCTATGAGGTCCATGGTCTGATATCCGTTTTTATCCTTGTTGTATTCATTTACAAACTGTATAAAAATATTCTTGAAGGTAAGCGCCTTTCCTGTAGCCTTGTCTATATGCTTAGTTCCGAAGGCATATCTGGTATAGCGCCCCGTCTTGTCGCTATAGGTAAAATACGGGCTCATATAATGCGAAAACGGAACGGACACATATTCAGCCTTTTTAGAACCTTCTAAATCATTATCCGTTTCGCCATCCTCTATAAAATTAAAATGTGAACCTATACCGTCTTCAAGCTTTGTTCTGTATTTTTTGTCGGTAATCGCCTTATTTATGCCCTTTGCGCTTGCAAACGCATTGTGCGGTGCCTGTATACTGTTATCCCTGTAAAAAACCGTTGCACCTTCCGCTGCAAGCCCGGAAAGCGTATCCACGGAAAGTTTTTTAATCTCGGATATCGCATAATGAGTCTGTCCGAAATGTATGAAAAACGCATCAAATTCCTTTGCGAAATCCACATAATAATGTCTTGCACTTCTTACGGAGCCTATTCTGTCGCCGCTCATATAGTCGAATAGCCCCATTAGCCTTGTGATGCCTCCCTCCGCAAGTATCTCGTACAAGATTCCCGCCCTGCCTGTACCCGACTGCGGATAGGCAAACTCTATGTTGTTGAACATAAAAGCAAAAGGACGCTTGTTTTTATATTTTTTATTTATAATCTCTCCCGTCAAAAGGCTTTTTACTCCCTCTTTTTTAGGAGTTTCAACTGCCGCCTCGGTTGCAGCAGGGCTCTCGGATACGGTTCCCGGCAGTATAGGAGTGACCGAACTCGGAGTTGCGACAACTATGTTCGATGTCATAGTCGTTTCGCTACTTTTACCGCATCCTGAAAGCAGTATAAATGCCGAAAAAAACAATACTGCTGTAGATATAAAAGTCTTCTTACTCATTTTCCGCCTCATTTCTTGTAATTCCCAAAGAATTCAATATATTTTCCTGCTTTTCTTCCATTATTTTCGCTTCATCCTCGCCGACATGGTCGTAGCCGAGTAAATGCAGCAGGCTGTGTACTATAAGAAAGGCAAATTCTCTTTTTCTTCCATGCCCGTACTCCTTCGCCTGACTGTAAACCTTGTCCGCCGATATCATAATATCTCCAAGTATCAGCTCCCCTGTTTCCTGATTAAGATATGCTTCGGGATTTTTATTTACATAAGAAAAATCCGACGGCACTTCATAGTCTACCATAGGAAAGGACAGTACATCCGTCGCCCTGTCCATATCTCTGAACTCCTTATTGGTAAGCCGTATGTCCTCATCATTTGTGATAAGAATGTTTAGCTCCGCCTCAAAAGGGCATTTTTCGGCTTCAAGCGTAGCTTCAGTAAGCCTTTCGCACAGTTTTTCATAATCAAAATCAAGCTCTTTGTCCGCCTCATTTTCAATCAAAATAGTCATAAACCGATTTAGCCTCCTCAAAAAGATAATTCTTTATTATTCTATATTCGCCAAGTGACAGCCCTGCATCTATAAGCTTGCCTGACATAAGACAGGAGTCTGTAACTTCGTTTACCACATGACCTACGCTATACTTCAGTTTTTTTGACTTCAGATATTTTACGGTTGATGAAAGCTTGCAGACAACCATAGCAATTCCCGTTTCTCTGCTCTTGGGATTTCCCAGCTTAAAATTATGCTCTTTTATAAATGCGACAACTTCTTCGGGAAGCTCCGACTGTTTGGCGAGTATCAATCCCTCTTTTATGTAATTGCTGCTTATCAGCCTTCCGCATTCCGCATAAAATGTTCCCGCCTCACTCAGAACGCTGTTTGCTCCAATTATCTCGGATATTTTTTTTGCAAGTCCGGCATTTGTTTCAGAAGAGTGAAACAATTCCGGCTCGGATTTTACTTTTAAATACAGCGGATAATTCTCGTCCAAAAATTTTGAGTAATCACGAGTTACATCCTCTATCCTATCTTCAATTACGGCTGAAACCATATTGCCGCTCTCAGCTTCATCTTCAGCCGAATAAGAAGTTTCACAAGTATTTTCGGGCTGTTCGGGCTTTGCGGTCTTTTTATGTATCATCCAGCCAAAGGCTATACTGCATATTATTGTAGCCATATCGAGCAGATGCTCCGCCGACATCAGCTTTTCCGGATTAATTCCGTAGAAAATCACAAAAAATGATATCTCAAATGAAAGCATTATAATCACACAATGTATAAGACTTGAAAAATCCGAATAATATCCGACCAGTACAGTTGCCACAATTGCCGCTAAAAAGCTGTTTGCCACAAATTCGGGCGTTATGTTTGAAAATAATGTGATAATGAGTGCAAATGCAAAGGATGATATAAAAGCTTCAAGTATACCTGCAAACACCGCCGACATAATCACGCCGAACAAAAAGAACCATTTTATACTGCTTATATCTGCAAAAACGGCACATAAAGCGGTAAGAACAAAGCCCATATCCCTTACGAAAGGATTGCAGGATGAAGTATCTGTATCGTATTTTGCAATTATCCGTGAACTTGACAACAGCTTATATATCATACAAACAACTGTTACCAGCAGGCACAAGCCCAATGTCTTATATAAATCTCCAAATTTTGCAATTCCTGCCAAAGCACATAGCGGAACTGACAGAAAACATAATTTTCCTCTCCGGTTTTGTCCGACAGCAAGCTTAGTCATCATTTTCGGTAACTCCTTTTAGTTTCTTTTGACTTAACTTTCTTTTCGTATTCATCGTATGCGGTAACTATTTTTTGTACCAGAGGATGCCTTACCACATCCTTATTTGTAAGATTGGAAAAGCCTATCCCCTCTATATTTTTTAGTATCTTAACCGCCTCCTCAAGACCTGAATGCATACCTGCAGCAAGGTCTTTCTGTGTCAAATCCCCTGTTATTACCACCTTTGAGCCGAAGCCTATTCTGGTTAAAAACATTTTCATCTGCGCAGGGGTGGTATTTTGCGCCTCATCAAGTATTATAAAAGCATTATCCAGAGTTCTTCCTCTCATGTATGCAAGAGGGGCAACCTCTATCAAGCCTTTTTCCACATTTGAACGGAAAGTTTCCGCACCCATTATCTGATTAAGAGCGTCATAAAGCGGCCGTAAATACGGATCTACCTTACTCTGCAAATCTCCCGGCAAAAATCCCAGCTTTTCTCCCGCCTCTATCGCAGGTCTTGTGAGTATGATTCTCTCTATCTTGTTATCCTTAAATGCCTGAATTGCCATAGCCATAGCCAGATATGTTTTTCCCGTGCCTGCAGGTCCCAGCCCGAATACAACTATGTTTTCTTTAATATTGTCCACATATCGTTTCTGACCGACGGTTTTCGGTTTTACAGGCTTTCCGTTTACAGTATGGGCTATTATTTCCTTATCTATGCTTATAAGACTGTCTTCATTGTCCGACGGCTCTTTTATAACCGTAATCGCATAATTTACCTGCTGCTCCGTTATGTCCGTACCGGAGAGTGAAAGCTCCAGAAGCATCTCAAGCACCTTTGCCGCACCTACTACCTCTTCTTTTTCTCCCCGTATATGATGTGCCCCGTCCCTTGAGATGACGGACACTTTAAATGCTTTCTCTATTATTTTAAGGTTAGTATCAAAAGCCCCTACAACATTGGACTCCTGACTAACCGGTATATTTATACTGATTTCAGAAACTGCCAACTTTTTTTACTCCTTTAACTTAATTTAACTGAGTTTCATAAATAATTGCAAAACAATATCACAGACAATTCATTGGAATTTACCGCGATATAAAAAGACGCAGAGCCATTTCGACACTGCGTCCTTTCAATGTTAATTATTTGAATTTGCGCTTCCTAGCAGCCTCAGACTTTTTCTTGCGTCTGACAGATGGCTTCTCGTAATGCTCTCTTTTACGAATCTCCTGTTGAATTCCGGCCTTTGCGCAATT
>JBHADN010000241.1:0-3948 GCA_041855085.1 Catonella sp. | reverse complement strand
TATTCAAGCTCTATCGTCCCCGGCGGTTTACTTGTCAAGTCGTACATTACCCTGTTAACTCCTCTGACCTCATTTATGATTCTGCTTACCACCTTCTGCAGCACCTCCCAAGGGATTTCGCTTGCCTCGGCAGTCATAAAGTCGGTTGTATTTACCGCCCTTAGGGCAATGGCGTAATCATAGGTTCTTTCGTCGCCCATCACACCTACCGAGCGCATGTTGGTAAGGGCTGCGAAGTACTGACCTATCGTCTTGTCAAGCCCTGCATTTGCAATCTCTTCCCTGTAGATTGCATCCGCCTCCTGTACTATTTTTACCTTCTCGGCTGTAACTTCGCCTATTATTCTTATGCCGAGGCCGGGGCCCGGGAATGGCTGGCGGAACACCAGTTTTTCCGGTATGCCGAGTTCAAGTCCGGTTTTTCTTACCTCGTCCTTAAACAGATTTCTGAGGGGCTCTATTATCTCCTTGAAATCCACATAGTCGGGAAGACCGCCTACATTGTGATGGGATTTGATTACGGCGGACTCTCCTCCTACTCCGCTTTCTACCACATCCGGGTAAATAGTTCCCTGAACCAGATAATCTACAGCCCCTATCTTTTTGGCCTCTTCCTCAAATACCCTTATAAATTCCTCGCCTATTATCTTTCTCTTAGCCTCGGGCTCGGTAACTCCCGCAAGCTTACCGTAAAACCTCTCCTGCGCATTTACTCTTATAAAATTCAGCTCATAACTGCCGTTCTGCCCGAATACAGCCTCGACCTCATCTCCCTCATTTTTGCGAAGTAAACCGTGGTCTACGAATACACAGGTAAGCTGCTTTCCTACCGCTTTGGACAGGAGAACAGCCGCTACCGATGAGTCCACACCGCCCGACAGGGCACAAAGCACCTTTCCGCTTCCTACTCTCTCCCTTATTTCCTTAATTGTGTTCTCTGCAAATGCGGACATCTTCCAATCGCCTGCGCAGCCGCATATATTATGTACAAAATTTGAAAGCATTTCCTTTCCGTATTCCGTGTGCAGAACTTCGGGATGAAACTGTATTCCGTAAAGCCCTTTCTCTTTATTTTCTATTGCCGCATTGGCAGTTGAGGCGGTATGCGCTACCGCCCTGAAACCTTCTGCAAGCTTACTTATATAGTCAAAATGGCTCATCCATACTATAGACTTGGCAGGTATTCCTCCAAACAAGTCACAAGAAGTATCAAACTCCGTTTCTGTCTTCCCGTACTCTCTATGCTCCGCCCTTTCCACCTTGCCGCCAAGTACATGGCTCATAAGCTGTGCACCGTAACAAAGCCCGAGAACCGGTATACCCATTTCAAAAAGCTCTCTGCTGCAGGAAGCCGCCCCTTCTCTATATACGCTGTCGGGACCTCCTGTCAGGATAATTCCCTTCGGCTTCATTTCCTTTATTCTATTTAAATCTGTCTTGTAAGAATATATCTCACAATACACATTTGCCTCTCTTACCCTTCTTGCGACAAGCTGGTTATACTGCCCGCCGAAGTCTATTACTACAACCAATTCCCTATTCACAAAAGCTCCTTTCACACCGCCGCTATGCCGAACTGCAACATTCCGGCGTAACGCAGATGGTTTGTTTTATAACAGAAAATATACCATAAAAGGCTCAGTTATGCAAGATTAGCCGGCTGTCTGCTCTTCATTAACAGGCCTTACTTATCTTTACATTTGCATAAAATAACAGTCATAGAATATTCTCGCGGATGCCACTCCCTGCGTAAATTTAAAAAGCCGTCCTGCTTAGTAAATATAAAAAATACAGCAATATCAAATGCACCGGATAAAACCGATACATCAAATTTTTCCAATTCCCGCCCCCCTTTATATCCGATTCTACCCTCATTATATAGCAAAGGACTCCGAAAATGGAGTCCATATATACTACGATTCAAGGCTGCAGCAACATTCGCCGTTATCGCTGCTCCTTCGTTTCATTTTGCGCTTTTTCTCATACATCATGATGTCCGCCTGACGCAAACACGCCTCAAAATCATTGTTCTCGGGAAACTGCGCATAACCTATAGTCATGCTTACCTCTATACAATCTCCCGAAGGGGTAGGTATCTTCTTTCCCCTCATAATATCCGACAGCACTCCCGGCACATCACTAAGCGGCAGAATACTGCAGCTCGTGTATATACCTATAAATTCATCGCCTCCATATCTGTAAAATCTTATATTATAATTTTCTCCAAACTCTTTAAGTAAAAATGCTATGACCTTAAGTACACTGTCGCCCGTGTCATGCCCATAGGTATCATTTACCATTTTGAACTTATTTACATCTCCTATTACCAGCCCCTTTACAGTATTCCTCCTTATGTGCTTTGCCATGTCTTCGAAAAAACTTCTTCTGCTATATAAATACAGACCTGCGTCCATTCTGCTGACACGCAGGAAACGCCTCTTCTTGTCGAAGGAGATGACTCTCTGCATGGAAATATACACTCCGAACATATATGCCGCAAGTCCTATTATCAGGAAGTTCAGCAAAATTTCAATCTTGTCGTCAAACTCAAATCTGTCGCTCTTTAACAGAAAGATGGAAAACACACCTATTGCCAGTAACTGCAGTATCGCCTTTTTAAGCGGTCTGTCAACTATTATCAACGGCATTATAATAATCATTGCAAGATACGAAAACTGATTTGCCCCATATTTTGAAAAAAATATAATATAAAGCGAAAACATATACATACAGATAACACTTATGTAAAGCATACTTTCCGCAAAGCAACTGCGGTTTTCCTTCTTCACAGCCATCGACGATACTGTAGAAATTATATTCATTACAATAAATGTTATCCCATAGACCGTCACAAATTTAGTTTTGTCCGAAAGTATCGATAAAATGAACAATACCAGCATTACCGACGACATAACCCCACAAAGTATCTTGGTAAGCTTTACATTCTCATCGCTTATCTCCTCCTTGTTATCCGTAAAAAGCTTCTCCCAGTTGCTCTTAAAAAGCTCCAACATATTATCCCCACACTTCTGAATCAATCTGATCCAAATAAATTCAAGCCCCTTGTTGTGCAAGGGGCAATTCACTCTAAATGATAACGACTTTGTGGGTATTATAACATATTCCGGAATATTTGTAACTATTATTTATTAATTTTGTTATACATATTTCTATGATTTTTCACAATATTTATGCAAAATAATATATCAGAATGGTTAGCTGCCAATGTTTGTATATATCCTCCCTATAACATAAAAAAGAGGAATACCGATATTCCTCTTTTTTAATATTTCTTAAAATAATGCAGAAATGTCAGGCAATTATGCCGATCAGCCTCTCATTTATCCGCGTCCACAGCCTATGGCGCAGTAACCGCCTTGCCCTTTTCCATAAGCAGATTTACCACCTTGTCGGAGAGTATCATATATTTTATATGCAGCTTTCCTGTTTCAGCCTCATATACGGATATATCCACCTGCCCTTTTGCGCCGCTTTTCTCGTAATATACCTCCAACGCCGTCTTGTACTCCTCATCGCTCACATCAAGATTTTCTTTCTGCGCAATCATTTTCATTACTACAATCCGCCTGCTCATGTTGTCCGCATAACTTTTTGCCGCCTCCTCAAAGTCCTCCTCAGTCATTCTAAGCTGAATTTGAAGTAAATCTTTAAGCTCTATGCCGTAAATTGTCGCCATATTTTCATAGTAATTCTTAAATCTGGTATAATACCTGTCATAAACCTGCTGCGGAACTGCCTTTATTGAGCTTGAACTTACTACTTGCCCAAAAAGTTCATCCTGTGCATTCGCCTTATTCTGATCCTTCTTCTGCTCCGTCAGTTCCTTCTTTATGCTCTCTCTATATTCAGCCGCAGTCTTGTATTCCGTGTTGGCTGCGACAAGTTCGTCTGTCAATTCTGTAGGAGCATCTCCTTTTATATAGTTTA
>JBHADN010000240.1:0-5803 GCA_041855085.1 Catonella sp. | reverse complement strand
GTACGGACTATGGAGATTTTATGCAGAAAATCGGTTTTATAGGATTTGGGTTGATTGGCGGTTCTTTGGCAAAAATATGGAAGAAAAAGCATCCGGATTATGTTCTCGTCGCCTACAACTACAGAGGTAAGGTAAGCGAAGAGCTTATAACGGCTAAAGAAGACGGAGTGCTTACAGACATTGCGACCAATATATCGGAGCTTTCCGACTGTGATGTAATTCTTTTGTCGGCGCCTGTTATGTCAAACATAGGATACCTCAGGGAACTGAAAAATGTGGTTAAGAAGGACTGCATTATCACAGATGCGGGAAGTGTCAAGGGCGGAATAACCGCAGAAGCGAAAAGGCTGGGCATGGACGAGATTTTTATAGGCGGACATCCTATGGCGGGCTCGGAGAAAACAGGGTATGCCAATGCGACACTTACACTTTTTGAAAATGCCTACTATATTATTACACCTTTCAGCCATACTGAAAAATGGAAGATTGAAAAACTGCGTGGACTTATACAGGATACAAAAGCGCTTCCGATTGAGATGGATGCGGAAAAACATGACTGTGTAACCGCCGCTGTAAGCCATGTTCCGCATCTCATAGCCTCATCACTGGTAGGGATAGTGGCTAAGGCGGACGGCGACAGCGGACTTTTTTCCATGCTCGCGGCAGGGGGGTTTAGGGATACCACAAGAATTGCCTCCTCATCTCCTCAGATGTGGAGAGATATCTGCCTTTCCAATAAATCAAATATAACAGTTTTTTTGGACAACTATATAAAAGAGCTTCAGAATATAAAGACAGTCATAGAAAATGATGAGGAGCGGGGGCTATATGAATTTTTTGAGAATAACAAAAACTTCAGGGACTCCATGCCTCTCAGGAAGAGCAATATGGCGCTCATTCATGAAATACTGCTCTATGTGCCCGACGAACCGGGAGAGATTGCCATACTTGCGTCAATCCTCGGTGCAAAAGGAATAAGCATTAAAAACATAGGTATAGCGCATAACAGAGAATTTTCCGACGGAGTTCTCCGCATAGAGTTTTATGACAATTTTTCGCGAGAAGCAGGGCTTAAGGCTATTAGGGATAAAAACTACAAAATATACGAGTAGTTATGCAGAAAGGTCAGGTTTTTATGCAGAAGCTTTTGTTTGTGTACAACCCGAATTCGGGCAAAGGGATTATAAGAAAAGAAGTGTCGAACATCGTCGAAAAGCTTTCGGCGGCAGGCTATCGGGTGGAAATATATCCTACGGCAAAGACGGGAGATGCGGCTGAAATTGTAAAAAATGAAGCCTGTAACTATGATTTGCTTGTAGTAGCGGGAGGGGACGGAACTCTCAACGAGGCGGCAGGCGGACTTATGATGGCAAAGGCGATAGGCTTGGAGATTCCCGTAGTGGGCTACATACCGGTAGGCACAGTAAACGACTTTGCCACAAGCTTAGAAATTCCCAAGGATGTAGATGAGGCTGTCGAAGTTATAATACACGGTAAGAATGTTAAAGTGGATATCGGTTCATTCAGTACGGAAATGGATGAAAATATCAGGTACTTTACATATGTAGCGGCATTTGGCGCTTTTACGGAGGTATCTTATGAAACCTCTCAGGATGTAAAAAATGTAATCGGCAAGGCTGCATACTTCCTCGAAGGGGTAAAAAGTTTTCAGAAAATAAGACCTTATCGTGTAAAAGTAAGGTATGGAGAAACTGAAATTGAGGAAGATTTTATCTTTGGTATGATAGCGAACTCAAAGTCGGTAGGAGGTTTTAAGGGCATAACGGGACCGTCGGTCTGCCTTGACGACGGGAAGTTTGATGCTATATTCATAAAAGAGCCTAAAAGCACCTTGGATTTGCAGGATATAATAAACTCATTTATTCTCATGGATACAAGCTCGGACAATATATGCCATTTTCATGCCTCTGAGATTATTTTAGAACCGGAAACGGATTTGCAATGGACCTTAGACGGAGAAGCAGGCGGAACGCATAGAAAGACTGTGATAAAGGCGCACAGACAATCAATAGAAATCAGAGTAAAAAAAGATTTGCCGAAGCTGTAGACAATAGATTGTTTATATAAAGGAATTTACCAAATTTAGATAGGACATTTATTATAATTATGAAAACAAGTGATTTTTTTTACGAGCTTCCGGAGGAACTGATTGCTCAAGATCCGCTCGCAGACAGGACGGCTTCAAGGCTTTTGGTGCTGGGCAGAGATAGAGAGTACACAGAGCACAGGAAATTCAGCGATATAACGGAGTATCTGTCTAAGGGCGATTGCCTTGTGCTGAATAATACAAGGGTAATACCTGCAAGGCTGATAGGAGAAAAGGAAGATACGGGGGCAGGAGTGGAAATACTTCTGCTTAAGCGGCTTCAAAATGATGTGTGGGAAGCCTTGGCAAAACCCGGTAAAAAGCTGAGAAAGGGAGCAACGGTAAAATTCGGCGACGGCAGACTCAGGGCGGAGATAGTGGATATATTGGAAGAGGGTAACAGGCTGGTAAAATTTTACTACGAGGGGATATTTGAGGAAATACTCGATTCGCTGGGAGAAATGCCTCTTCCGCCATATATCAAACATAGACTTGAGGACAGAGAGATGTACCAGACGGTTTATGCGAAATACGACGGATCGGCAGCCGCGCCGACAGCAGGACTTCATTTTACGAAGGAGTTGCTGCGCGAAATAGAAGAAAAAGGTGTGGAAATAGCCGATGTAACTCTTCATGTCGGACTTGGAACCTTTAGACCGGTAAAGGTTGAAGATGTAAATAAACATCATATGCATAGTGAATGGTACGAAGTAAACAGAGAGGCGGCAGAGAAGATTAACAGGACAAAGAAAAACGGAGGAAAAGTAATCTGTGTAGGAACGACAAGCTGCAGAACCATAGAGTCCGTCGCGGATGAAGGCGGACTGCTCAGCGCGAAAACAGGAGAAACGGATATTTTCATATATCCGGGCTATAAATTTAAGGTTATGGACGGACTTATAACAAATTTTCATCTTCCTGAGTCCACGCTGGTTATGCTCGTATCCGCCTTTGCAGGAAAGGATAAGGTAATGTCGGCTTATAAGGAGGCTGTGGACGAGAAATACAGATTTTTTTCTTTTGGGGATGCTATGTTTATTATTTGACACAAAATTCGCTTTTTGTAAGGTAGTCAATTTCTTCATCATGCTCTGTCAATTTAGTCATTTGGCATTGTTATGATGCAGTTGCCGGGAGCCTGCGGGTATCCCGGCATTTTGAATGGCTAAAAAACTTGAAAAAATCTGTAAAAATGTGGAAAAACACTTGCAATGGCGGTAGGCTGTGCTATCGTAAAGTTACAATAAAACAAACCCAAGCACCGATAAGGAGGATAAGGATATGATGAACGAGAAAATGGTAGCAGCAATCGCAAAGGCAGTTGGCAAGGAAGTTGAAGTCAAGACCGTAGAGCAGGAAGGCAAGGACATCATCGTAGTAGCAGACGCACAGGGCGAAGAATACAAGGTAGTTCTCAGCGAGAGAAAAAATCAGTACGGCGTGTACTACAGAGTTATGCACCTTGAACTGGTAGATGTAGCAGAGGAAGAACCGAAGGATGAGATTGATGAGAACGAGGCAATGGCGAACCTGCAAGCAGCAAAGACATTCAGCGAGACCAAGAGCGGTCCGGTCTATGTAATGAGCAACGGTAAGAGAACAGCAGTCATCAAGACGGATGCAAATAAGGTTCGCCACGAGAAGTACGGATATTGGACGGCAGCAATCTTCGAGTGTGGTGTACAGGTATCGGCATAAGGAGGGCAAAGATATGATGACATTGCAAGGGATGAGAATGAGAACCGATATGATGATGGAGTAAATTCGCAGGGATGCGATAGATGATACGCTTGAGAAGTGGAAAGATGCCCTCAAGAAGTATTACGAAGTCGGCTATGACAATGGAGAAACCACGAGGCTGTACAAGGAACTTGAAAAGTTGGGGGCAAATCCAGAGGCATTGATTGAGATGGATCTTGAGATAAGGGATGAGGTTTATGGAATATGAATACAGAATAATAGCCGGAGCGGCAGATGCCCCGGCTATTGTCATTTCAGCACGAATGTATGTGAAAGACCGTTCTTGAAGATTATTTGCTTAACCTGTCCGGTATCCATAATGATGCTGTCAAGAATGCTGTCTACGAAAGATTTGATTACGGCGGTGTCTACCGTAGTCGCCAACCGTTTGTAGGAAATGTAGTTCCGATTAGTCAGTTTCTGAGCGATGATGAATTCGGATGCTCTGCGAACGAACTCCTCATCTGAGACAGATTGACTCCATTCGTCAGAGTTGGAGAAACCTATCTGCTCGTTTATCTCGTCCAAGGAGTTTGTCAGTTTAGATTTCTGAATGATGAACTCAGACTCGGATATTGCATCATCGGAGTACAGGTATAAGTTCGTGAGCCGGTCCAAGGCTCGCTCGATTTTCTGCTTTTCATTCCTTAGCCGTGTCAGTTCAGATACGACTTTTTTCTTCCTGACTCTGGCAGACTTTCCAAATATAGCCCCCTTGATTTTTCTGGATGTAAGCATATTGAACAGGTCATTGAGACCATCCTGCTCGATGTGGTCGATATAAGAGAATGTATTTCCTGTCAGAAGTGCGGATTGCAATTCCTTTGGGGAATGAATATCTGCAAATTTCTTCTGAGCGTTCAGCATATTTAGCACATAGTTGAATACGAACTCCCCGACGATAGGGTCGGATGTGGATTTGCCGCCACAGGCAAATGCCAATTTCCTGCAGGTAGGACAAGTGTATCTAGAGTATCTCCAATCTTTCTTTGCGGCAGCAGGTGTTGCTCCCATATGACTTCTACAGTTTCTGCAGTATAAAAGACCGGCGAATACATGAACATAATTCTCGGAGTTGTAGGTATTTCGCTTTCGATTGAACCTTCTGTTGATATCAAGTATTGATATGACACGCTGTTTTTGTTCTCTTGAAACGATTGGAACATGATGGTCTTCTACAGTTATCCATTCGGATTCATCCTTGATTTTCTGTCTGTCTCCCTCTTTAAGCACATTGTACCGGTAATCTCCACAATAGAAAATATTATGAAGTATAATGTGCAGTGAAACAGGATTCCACAGGTTTCCGGCACGAGTCCTCAACCCTTTTTCGTTGAGCATACGAGACTCTCGGACAAGAGAATGCATTTCCTCGTAGGCATCATGGATAAGGCGTACAGTATCAGCCTCAGGTCCGTTTATAGAAAATTCCTTTGTCTCGGAGTCATAGTTGTATCCATAAGGAACCCTGCCGCCATTCCACAAGCCGTTTGATGCACGAGAAATCATCGTAGCTGTGACGCGCTCTGATGTCATATTTCGCTCCAATTCCGCAAAGACAAGGATGATTTTGAGCATAGCCTCACCCATAGCAGTAGAAGTATTGAATTGTTCGTTTTTTGATACGAATATCACGCCAAGGTCCTTGAGTTCCTTGTACATTGTGGCGAAATCGAGGAGATTTCGGGAGATACGGTCTATTTTCCACACCAACAGATGAGTGAATGCTTTCTGCCGCATCTGAGACATCATCTCTTGGAATTTTCGACGGTCGGTATTCTTGCCCGAATATCCTGCATCCTCGAATATGACATAATCGTCAGTATTCAGCATCAATTTTGCGTACGCAATTAAGTCCTGCCGCTGCATAGGCAGAGAGTCCTTATCTATTTGATATGTCGTAGACACTCTTACATAGATGGCAACCCTGTTCACAGAGGAAGGAGCCGTTTTTTC
>JBHADN010000239.1:0-4946 GCA_041855085.1 Catonella sp. | reverse complement strand
TGAGGCAGGGGATGAAAAGGTTAATGTTTCAGCCTCTGCTTCTTATGGGTTGATTGGTGGCAGACATTTTGTAAAATATGAGGAAAAGACGGAAGACGGAGCGGTAAATAAGGTACTGCTTAAATTCGACGAAGACTCATTGGAAATGACAAAGAGCGGAGAAGTAAGCAGCTATCTCTGCTTTGAGGTAAAAAAAAGAACAGAGGGGAGCTATAAAACCCCGTACGGAAATTTTGTTATAGAAACGGATACCAAGACCTTTGATTTGACTGTAACTGAAAAAGAAATACGGATTATTTTGGATTATACCCTGTTCATAGACGGGGAGCTTATTGCCGATTGCAAGCTCAGAGGACTTGTAGAACCTATCTAGACCGCAATGTGCTTTAACCGTCGTAAAATGTAGAGATAATTAAAATTTAGTATAAGTATAAAGTAGAAAGGGAGGAACAAGATGAGGGCGGCTGTTTTATGTATGAATGGCTTTGAAGAGGTAGAGGGCTTAACGGTGGTCGATATGCTCAGAAGACTTAGCATTGACTGTGATATAGTAGGTAAAGAGAAGCTGATAACAGGTTCTCATAACATAAGAGTTGAGGCGGACAGACTGCTTTCGGAAATAAAGTCGGAGGAATATGACGCTTTAGTTTTGCCGGGAGGACTTCCGGGAGCGACCAACCTGAGGGATGATGAGAGAGTTATAGGTCTTGTGAAAGAGGCATATACTTCGGGAAAGATAGTGGCAGCCATCTGCGCCGCACCTATTGTACTTGAAAGGGCGGGTGTACTTGAGGGCAGGAAGTTTACGGCTTATCCGGGTTTTGAGGAGAAGATAGGTGCAGGAGAATTTTCGGAGGAATTTGTCGTAAAAGACGAAAATGTCATAACCTCAAGAGGAGTAGGCACAAGCCTTGAGTTTGCTTTTGTCATTGCCGAGGCGCTCGGAGCGGACGCAAAAGGACAGAGAGAGGGCACGCTTTGGAGCAGGGTTTGCGGCAAATAATAAAAATTAGGACAAGGAGAGAAATTATGTACAGCGATTTAATGGATTCAATCGGATTTGTAACGGAGAGAGATGCAGAGGTCGGTTCGGCTATGAAGTCCGAGCTTGAACGCCAGAGAAGAAATATAGAGCTGATTGCCTCTGAGAATATAGTAAGTCCTGCCGTTATGGCGGCAATGGGCTCGATACTTACCAATAAATATGCGGAGGGCTATCCGGAAAAGAGATATTACGGAGGCTGCCAATGTGTAGATGTGGTGGAGCAGATTGCTATCGATCGTGCAAAGAAGCTTTTCGGTGCAGACCATGCAAATGTACAGCCTCATTCGGGAGCACAGGCGAATATGGCAGTTTACTTCGGGCTTCTTCAGCCGGGAGATACTATTTTAGGTATGAGTCTGGATGCGGGAGGACATCTTACCCACGGTTCTCCGGTAAATATGTCGGGAAAATATTTTAATTTTGTTCCTTACGGAATTAACGCGGAAACAGGCAGGATTGATTACGAGGAAATTCTTAAGATAGCCCGTGACAGCAAACCGAAGATGATTGTTTGCGGAGCATCCGCCTATCCGAGGGCTATTGACTTTTCTAAACTTAAGGAGATAGCTGACGAGGTTGGCGCTCTGCTTATGGCGGATATGGCACATATAGCCGGACTTGTTGCGGCGGGAGAGCATCAGAATCCTGTTCCTTACTGCGATGTGGTTACAACTACCACTCATAAAACCTTAAGAGGACCTAGAGGCGGTTTGATTCTCTGTAAGGAGCAGTATGCAAAGGTAATCGACAAGGCTATCTTCCCGGGAACTCAGGGAGGACCGCTTGAGCATATTATCGCAGCAAAGGCTGTATGCTTCGGAGAGGCTTTGAAGCAGGAGTTTAAGGAATATCAACATCAGGTGGTATTAAACTGCAAGGCTCTTGAGGAGGGACTTAAAAAGAGGGGCTTTAATCTGATCTCAGGTGGAAGCGACAATCATCTGCTGCTGCTCGATCTTCGCAACTTCAATATAACAGGTAAGGATTTTGAGAAGAAATTGGATGAGGTTTACATTACGGTAAATAAAAATGCAATTCCGAACGATCCTCAGAGTCCGTTTATAACAAGCGGTGTCAGAATAGGAACTCCGTCGGTTACAACAAGGGGCTTTGTTGAAGAGGATATGGACAGGATTGCGGAATACATGTACCTTGTATGCACGGATTTTGAAGCAAAGAAGGACTGCATCAGAGAAGGTGTTGCGGAGCTTTGTGCTAGATATCCGCTGTATATGTGATAATGTAACGGCTGACGCCATAAAATCCAGATGTCAGTATATCCGAATGCAGCTTGATAGAGCTTTATTAAGAGATAAGGAATGAAATTTATGGAAGGCAACAGAACGACAGTAATTAAGAGAACGGTCAAAACAGGCATCTCATTTGGCAGCGCGCTTGCTATGGTAATAAGCTACACAACATGGAAGTCTGTCGGTTGGGCAATTTTTCATGGTATGCTGAGCTGGGGGTATGTCATATATTTTCTGCTGCGTTATTAGAGTCGGGTTTGTAAATCGGTCAGGCAATTAGTGAATGGAGAGATATAATGACAGAAACCTCGTTTTCAAGAACGGAGCTTTTGCTCGGTAAAGAAAAGGTTGCAGAACTTTCTAAAAAGAGGGTTGCTGTTTTCGGAGTAGGCGGAGTGGGCGGTTTTGTCTGTGAGGGGCTGGTCAGAGCGGGGGTTGGAGCTATCGACATAGTGGATAAGGATACTGTGGCGGTAAGCAATCTCAATCGTCAGCTTATAGCCCTGCACAGCACTCTGGGAAGGAATAAGGTGGATGTACTGGAGGAAAGGCTGAAGGACATAAATCCCGAGCTGGTTGTGAAAAAATACAAGTGTTTTTTCCTTCCTGAAACCTCGCAGTATTTTGACTTCAAAGAGTATGATTATGTGGTTGATGCCATAGATACCGTCACGGGAAAGATAGAGCTTATCTTAAAGGCTAAAGAGGCGGGAGTTCCCGTAATAAGTTCTATGGGAGCGGGAAATAAGCTGAACCCTGCAATGTTTCAGGTGGAGGATATTTATAAAACCTCCGTTTGCCCCCTTGCAAAGGTTATGAGAAAGGAATTGAAAAAGAGAGGGGTAGAGGGGCTTAAAGCGGTCTACTCAAAAGAAGAGCCTGTAAAGCCTAAGATGAGCGGAGCGGCGGAGGGCGAGAGAAGGTCCGTTCCCGGAAGTATTTCCTTTGTGCCGTCGGTTGTGGGGCTGATTATAGCGGGGGAAATAGTTAAAGATTTAACGAACATAAATTAAGCAAGCTTATAGCCGCAAAACTCCTAAAATCTGCTGATTGAAAGCAGAAAGGGAATTTTTGCAATTGCAGTTTTTTGTTGTATTTTAATTAAAATGATGATAATCTTAAAATAAATTAAAGTATAAAACTGTTTAGAAGGAATGTAATGTATGAAAAAAGAAGAAAAGTTTGCGCAGTTAAGGGATATTCTCAAACAAGATCCTCTTATAGTGGTAGGAATCAGCAGTATAGAGGGGGAGGAAATCTGCAGATTTCTTGAAAAGGAAGGAAAAAGGTTTGAGAGAGTAAGGCTGAAAAACGAATCTCCTTTTTGGGAGGAGGTCGGCGAAGCTTTAAAAACCGAAGTAAATGAAACTGTTTCGGCAGGCAGAAAGGTTGTTGCCTTCTGTATAAAAGGCAATCTGCCGGAGGAGGTTTACAGCGTTTCTTCTTATTGCCATGGCGGAAAAGAGGGAGATAAGCCTTTCTCACCGCTCGAGCAGCTTTCTCTTGCGATTAAAAAAGAGGTAAGCCCCTATCACAAGCTTATTTCTGCAAACGGCAGGGGCATGATATATGCAATGCGTGAGGAAGCGGAGGTTATACTGAAGGGTTTCGGAGCAAAGGGCAGATTTAAAAGTATAATAAAGGATGCCGAGATAACGGAGTATGACTTAGAGGATTACAGACAGAAGATATATGACTCGGGAGAAGCGGGAATGGAGCGCATTCCTGAGATATACAGGTCGGGTATCGGACTTGTAATAAGAGAGATAAGGAGAAAGGACAGAGCGGCGCAGGGCATAACGCAGGAGCAGGAAGCCCAGGCGGAAAGAGCGGTAATGAAATCCTATCTGATAGGCAGTGTTACAGTAGTGGATATGCATGATGCAAAGCCCGCAGCGGTATTTGACCGCCTTATAGAGGCTGAAAAATATGGACTTTTAATGCTTTCAGCCAATGGAGAAAATTACTTCCTCGGACCTTGGAGCAAGGTAAAAAAGTTTGAAGCACATTTTATGGAGGGAGAGATAGGCGGCGAGCCGAATGTACGCGGTCATTGGAGGGGAAAATACAGCAGACCGCTTGTTATCGACTTTGTAAAGAGTATGGAAAAGGTAAAGGATAAGGTTTAGCCTATCCCGTATCAATAGAGAAATTCGCAGCCCGAGCGCTCAATTTCTTTCATTATTTCACTTCCGAACTCTCCGTTTGATACGATTGTGTCAAAGTCGGAGAAATCGGCGAGCTTAAAGTAGCCCTCTTTAAACTCCTTGGTGTTGTCGAGCAGGAGGACGGATTTGTATGAGTTTTTAATCATTTCCTTTTTGCAGAGAGCCTGAGAGTCATCGCCCTCGAATATGCCTTGTTTTGTAATGGATTTGCTGGATAAAAATGCTATGTCGGCTCTAAAGTTGCTTATGAAATCTGAAGTATAGCCGCCGATTATGGACAGGCTCTTGCTTTTAAGCACCCCCGGGCAGATATAGCATTTTACATTTGAATAGTCATTCAGCTGACTGGCTATATTTATACCGTTGGTTATGACCGTAAGGTTGCTGTAAGGCTTAAGACGGGGAATAAAGAGGCTTACGGTGGAGGATGAATCTAAAAATATTACCATATTGTCCTGTAAAAAAGTTTTGGCTCGCTTTGCC
>JBHADN010000238.1:0-10342 GCA_041855085.1 Catonella sp. | reverse complement strand
AGAGATACAGGCACTGATTGCAGAAATAAAATCGGATGAACCGGTTTCAGTTTAGTATGATTAAAGATAAACGGAGGAAATAAAATGGGAAATGTAATAGAGTGTAAAGCCCTCACTAAGAGATACGGACGAAAAGTTGCATTGGACAATGTGGACTTTGGAATAGAAGAGGGAAGAATAGTAGGATTTTTAGGACCGAACGGAAGCGGAAAAACTACATTCATAAAACTGCTTAACGGACTGTTGACAGCTACGAGCGGAGAAATAAGAATAGACGGCAAATTGCCCGACATAGAAACTAAAAAGATAGTGTCTTATCTGCCTGATAAGGATTATCTAGGGGATGAGATGAGTTTTCAGGAATGCACGGAGCTTTTTGCGGACTTTTACGAGGACTTTGACAAAGAGAGAGCATTCAACATGCTTGCGAGCCTTAATGTAGATCCAAAAACCAAATTTAAGTTTCTTTCAAAGGGAAACAGGGAAAAGGCACAGCTCATACTTGTTATGAGCAGAAGAGCAAAGGTTTATATATTGGATGAGCCGATAGCGGGAGTCGATCCTGCGACCAGAGATTATATTCTGAGCACTATAATGGACAACATAAATCCGGGTGCTACGGTTGTAATAGCTACTCATCTTATATCGGAGGTTGAAAAAATACTTGACGATGTAATTTTCATAAATAACGGAAAGATAGTTCTTAACGACAGCGCGGAAAATATAAGGGAAAAGGAAGGCAAGTCCATAGACGGACTGTTCAGGGAGGTATTTTCATGTTTGGTAAATTAATTAAAAATGAATTTAGGAATATAGGAAAACTGATGCTGCTGTTAAATCTGGGAGTCATAGCAATGCACGCTATCATGCTTATTTTTGACAGCATAGAGAATACCGGAATATTTGCAGGAAATATACTCGGAAATCTCTACGGAACTTATGTAGTTATCTATATTATCTCTATGCTTGCGGTAAATATGGTAGTGTTTATCTGCTTTGCCAGCAGATTTTATAAGAAGATATACTCTACGGAGGGATATCTTACTCATACCCTGCCGGTTAAGAAGTCACAGGTGGTTAATTCGATGCTCGTTTCGGCGTCTTTGTGGACGGCTATAACGGCGGTCGTGAGTATGAGCTATCTTGTGTTTATAGCTTCAAGGAGATTTGAGGTATTTAACGATGAATTTTTCAGGATATTAAGAAATTTTGAAATAAACGGCGGAACCGTTACGGTCATGGTAACAGCCACGTTAATCGGTATGATAGCGGGCTATATGCTGGTTTTTCTCTCAATTTCCATAGGGCAGAACTGGAAGAGCCACCCTGTACTCGGTTCGGCAGCAGCATATTGGGCTATTACCGGCGGTATGCAGATAATAGGTGTTATGGGAATGGTTGCGGTTGCAAAGTCAGGTCTGATGGAGAAAGTTTGGATACACGAATTTTTTGACAGTCCGGGAGATGTAATAGTAACCGTAGGTTTAATAGCAATAGTTCTGGAATGTATTGTTTTTGCAATAATGTATGTTATTAACCTGATGTTAATGAAGAGAAGGCTTAATTTACAGTAAATCTGTATACGTTGCCGTCAAGCAGATTGCGCTGAACTGAATTTCATGATAAGATGAACTTGGACATAGTACGGAGAGCAAATAAAACCGTCTGCGACAGCTTGCCATAAGTTTTGCAGGGACAAAGCGGCTTAGCGGTACGGAGGGTAGAAAGAGGTGCATAACATGAACTTTAGGAAAGCGGTTATGGTGGGCTGCGGGTTTGTAGGTTCCGCAACGGTGTTTGCCCTTATGCAGAGCGGGCTTTTTTCGGAGATAGCAATGATTGACGCGGATATGGAAAAAGCTGCAGGCGAGGCTATGGACATAAGTCATGGCATACCGTTCGCAAAGCACATGAGGGTGTATGCAGGAAGCTACGAAGATGTCAGAGATGCAGGGATAGTTATAGTGACGGCGGGAGCTAACCAGAAGCCGGATGAAACCAGACTTGACCTTGTGCACAAAAATGTGGCGATATTTAAGAGTATTATACCGGAGATTTCAGAAAGAAATTTTAAGGGAATACTGCTTATAGTTGCAAATCCTGTGGATATACTTACAGAAGTTGCAATGAAACTTTCGGGACTTCCCGAGAACAGGGTTATAGGATCGGGTACGGTTCTTGACACGGGCAGACTCAAAAACAGGCTCAGCGAGCATCTTGGAGTTGACTCAAGGAGCATACATGCGTTTATAATAGGAGAGCATGGCGACAGTGAGATAGCTGCATTCAGCTCTGCCAATGTTTCCGGCATACCTCTCAATGATTTTTGTGAAATGAGAGGGCATTACAGTCACGACGAGTCCGAAAAGAATATAGCTGAGGATGTTAAAAACGCAGCTTATGAGATTATACAGAGAAAAAGGGCAACTTATTTCGGAGTTGCGATGGCTGTTAAGAGAATATGTGAGGCGATAGTGCGGGATGAAAAGTCGATACTTCCCGTGTCTACAATGATGCATGGAGAGCAGGGGATAGACGGTGTGGTACTTAGTATGCCTTGCATAGTCGGAAGTGACGGAATAGAAACCAAGGTGCCGATTCAGTTGGATGCTGACGAACTCGAAAGACTTAGGGCATCTGCCAAGGTTTTAAAGGATATTGTCGATAAGCTGGATATTTGAGAAGGAGGTGACGGACAGCATGAAAAAGCATAGATTTTGGGCGATTGCAACTGTTATATGTTTTGCGCTTACAATGTACACAGGGTATAAGCGTAAATAAAGCGGATAAGCCCGACAACTGTAAAAATAAAACTACCCGCACTATGACAGAATAAGTCAGGTGCGGGTTTTTATAGTAAGCATAAGGAGGGGCGTACCCCCTTTCGCAGACATCTCAGCCTTAGGCACAGAAGCTCAGAGCTTGAAAGGGAGTGCAGTTAAGAGAGCTGTTTGAATTAAAGCAGTCAGAAACAGACAAAAAGCTTGAAGAAGAGTCTTTTTTCTTGATATTGCCGCAAAGCTGTGCTATTATACTATATAGGTGTAAGTGTGTTTAAAACATACTTCGGATTTGATTTGTCACTATTCAAGGAGGGAGGAGTGGCTATGGCGATAGGTATAAACACAGGAAGTGGATATAACTCCTATCTTTCGCAGAACAGTCGGAGCACGGATGTATCGGAAAGAGCTGTCAGGCAGGACGGTATAAGCAGACCTGCGGGAATAGAGAAAGCGGAAAGCGGAGAAGTAAAGCCGGCAGAAAGAGAAGTAAGAAGAGAGCCTTTGGAAAATCAGGTTGCCGAGTCTGTAGACGGAGATACCCTACAGATTAGTCCCGATTCCGCATCCAAGCTGGATGAAAGCCTGCAGGATGTGAGAACCGAGGAGAAAACGGATACAGACAATAAGGATACTGTAGCTCGGGAAAATACGGAAAAAGCGGAGTTAAAGGAACAGGAAAATCGGATAAGAGAAAGAGGAGCCGAATTAAAATACGCTGAGCAGAAGAAAGAGGTGCAGCGGGAGGAAAGCCGCAGAGAGCTTTTGGATAAGATAATAAGCGAAGGCTATGAAATGACAAATGCAAGCGAAGCCGCAGAGCAGATTTCCTTTGCGGGAAAGTCGGACTCGGAGATAGCCAGGTTATACCTTAAGGGAGAAATTTCCAAATCAGACTATGACTCGGTTATAGCGGAGAGAGATAGATTGCGCGAACAGCTTGAACGGAATAATGACGAATTTGTGGATACTGTTTCCGAGGGTAATGCGAAGGAAGACAGGATGGAGAGATTCGGAAACAATCTCCGTACCGCATTTTCAGACAGAGCATCCGAAAAGTTTGACGCTGTTACCAGACTTGAAACCATAGAGGCGGCGGAAGGCAGCAAAGCCGCGGAAAAAGAGCGGGAAAAACCAGGAAGAAAAGAAGCAAAGATAACCTATAATTAAACACAGACCTTCAAGTCGGAGCAGTACCGGTTTGGAGGTTTTTTGCAAAGGGGAAAATGAATACAGAAGCTAAATATGAAGTAAGACCTGTGTTTAATAAAATAGATGCAGACAGTATAATAAGAGTTAAGGTTCCGGGATCGAAGAGCATTACAAACAGGGCATTGCTTATAGCGGCTTTGGCAGAGGGAGAGAGCCGTCTGAAAGGAGCGCTCTTTTCAAACGATGCTAAAAATATGGTGTCCTGTCTTAAATCCCTCGGAATAGAGATAGAAACGGACGAAGCAAAAGAAGAAATTGTCGTAAGAGGATGCGGAGGAAAGCTTCCGGTAAGGGAAGCGGATATAAATGTAGGGAGCGCAGGAACGGCAGCAAGGTTTATAACCGCCCTTCTGGCATTCAGCGGAGGAATTTACAGGGTGGATGCTTTGGAACAGATGAAAAAGCGTCCTATGAAGCCGCTGTTCGATGCTCTTACGGAGTTGGGGGCGGAGATATCCTATCAGGAAAAAGAAGGGCATTTTCCCGTTATATTAAATGCAAAGAAAATAAAGGGAGGCAGGATAAGACTGGACACGGCAATAAGCAGTCAGTTCCTGAGCGCAGTCATAATGGCGGGCTTTCTTCTTAAGGGAGGAATTGAGGTAGAGCTTGGAAACGGAAGAAAAAAACTGCCATATGTAGATATGACGGTTAAAGTCATGGAGAGCTTCGGAGGCAGGGCAACAAAAACCGATGAGGGAGTGCTGGCCTACAAAATTTCGGAAAATGACGGTTACAAGGGCAGGGAATATGATATAGAACCTGATGTTTCGGCAGCCTGTTACTTCTATGCAATGGCTCAAATACTCGGTTGCAGGGTGCAGGTGGAACGAATTAAGTTTGACAGCATGCAGGGGGATATAGAGTTTGTCAAACTTTTAACAAATATTGGGGCTACGGCGGTTGAAGAACCGGGAGGAATAGTTGTAAAGGGTGCTGAAAACGGCATTTACAACGGCATAGAGGCGGATTTGAACAGTTTCTCGGATCAGAGTCTGACACTTGCCGCACTTTCGGTATTTGCAAAAACTCCCACAAGGATTACGGGAATTTCCCACATAAGACTTCAGGAGTCGGACAGGCTTCTTGCTATGGAAACGGAACTTAACAGGCTCGGCATAAGGACAGAAACAGGCGAGGGAGAGATAACGATATTCCCTGAAAAAGAACCGGGCAGGGACAGGGTGGAGATAGAAACCTATGAGGACCACAGGGTGGCTATGGCTTTTGCTCTTGTAGGACTTAAAAGGGCAGGAATTGTGATTAAAAACCCGGGATGTTCCGCAAAGACCTTTGAGAAGTACTTTGAAATACTGGACGGTATTTACAGCAAAATAAGCGAGGGAAATTAAGTGGAATTGTTTAATCTTGAAGACTTCATAGCCAAAAATGTGACTAAGCGTAAAGAGAGCCTGTTTAGCCGGGATATAGAAAAAAATCACGACAAGCTCAGCGGGATGATTGACGGTAAGAGAGTGCTGGTGATAGGCGGCGGGGGCAGCATAGGTTCATCGTTTATAAGGGTGCTGCTGCGTTTTAAGCCGAAGTCACTTGTTGTAGCGGATATAAATGAAAATGCGTTGACCGAGCTTACGAGAGATTTGAGGAGCCGGGGAGATTTAAACATTCCCGAGGAATATCACACCTATCCTATGAATGCTTACGGAAATCTGTTTATGGAAGTGCTGTTTGAGAGAAAGAGGTTTGATATAGTTGCCAATTTCGCAGCATATAAGCATGTAAGAAGCGAAAAAGATCATCTTTCTCTTGAGGCTATGATGCGCAACAATGTATTTGATGTGAGGGAGCTTTTAAGAAAGCTTGAGTTACATCCGCCGGAGGTTTATTTCTGTGTATCTACCGATAAGGCGGCAAATCCGGTCAGCTTTATGGGAGCAAGCAAGCGCCTGATGGAAGAGCTTATATTTTTGCATTCGGATAAATATAGGGTTACAACGGCAAGATTTGCCAATGTTGCATTTTCTAACGGCTCACTTCCGGCGGGATTTCTGGAGAGGATAAATAAACTGCAGCCCGTAACTGCTCCGAACGATATAAAGAGATACTTCGTGTCGCCCGACGAAAGTGGGGAAATATGCCTTTTAGCCTGTATGCTCGGCAAAAACAGGGAGATATTTTTTCCGAAGCTGCGTAAGGAGGAAATGATAGGTTTCGATGAGATAGCGATTGCCCTGCTGAAAGCCAAAGGATTTGAAGCAGAGTTCTGCGGTTCGGAAAAAGAAGCCGTGGAAAAATGTGCCGAGTTCAGAAAAAAGCTGTTAAATGGTAAAGTAGAGGGAGAAATGCCGAGATATCCCGTTTATTTTTCAAAGTCCGATACAAGCGGAGAAAAGCCTTATGAGGAATTTTTTACGGAAGATGAAGAGATAGAAACGGAAAGATTTGAGGGACTCGGAATCATAATCAACAAGCCGCTTCCGGAGTATAAGTATACGGCAGCACAGTTGAACAAGCTGTCGGATATGCTTGAATTCAACAGTTCAAAGGAAGAGATAGCGAGATTTATCTCAGGTATGATACCTACATTTAAACATAAAGAAACGGGAAAGAGTCTGGACAGCAAACTATGAGGAATATAGCGGTTATAACGGCAAGAAGCGGCTCCAAAGGGCTTAAAGACAAGAATATAAAGGAGCTTGCAGGCAAACCTCTGCTCGCTTACTCCATAGAGGCAGCCCTAAGTTCAAAGCGTTTTGATGAGGTTATGGTTTCTACGGACAGCAAGGTCTATGCGGAGATAGCTCTGAAGTACGGTGCGTCTGTGCCGTTTCTGCGTTCCGCGGAGTTAAGCACGGATTCGGCAGGAAGCTGGGAAACAGTATTGGAGGTTCTGAAAGGGTATGAGAATACAGGCAGAAAATTTGATACGGTATGCCTTTTACAGCCGACCTCTCCGTTAAGAATGGGGGAAGATATTGAGAATGCCTATAAACTGTTGGAGGAAAGATGTGCAAGCAGCATTACGGGAGTATGTGTGCCGGAGCATTCGCCCGTATGGTGCGGAATACTGCCTGAAAGTCTGTCTATGAAAGACTTTCGAAACAATGAATACGCAGGGCTTTCAAGACAGGATTTGCCCGTATTTTACAGGATAAACGGTGCGATATACATAAGAAAGACCGAGTACCGGAATAATGGGATTTATCTTTCGGATGAGCCTGAGTTTGCATATATTATGCCTAGGGAAAGGTCAATAGATATAGATGATGAGATGGATTTTACAGTTGCGGAGATTTATCTTGACAGGAGAAACTCTGCCGGATTAAATAAACAGGAGGTGTGATATGTTTTCGATAATTAAAGGTATCGGAGTATTTGTCGTAGACCAGTTTTTAAAGAAACAGGTGGAGGAAAACAGGCTTGAAGACGGAAAGCAGTATCTGGGAGGTCTTATAACCATCAAAAAATCCATAAATAAAGGATTTATCATGAACAGGCTTGAAGAAAAGCCTAGGTGGGTGCTTGCCGGAGTGTCGGCGGTATTCGGTATGACAGCTTATATTTACCTTTTAACATTGGGAAAAAAGAACAGGAAAATAAAGAGATTCGGGCTTGCGCTCATGGTAGGTGCGGCAGCCTCAAATCTCTATGACAGAATTAAAAAGGGCGGTGTTACCGACTATATTGTGGTAAAGGGAATACCTGATATAGTATTCAACATTGCAGACTTTGCCATAGTGGCAGGTGCAATGATTTCCGCGCTCGGCGAGCTGGTAGGGAATGATGATTAGTTTGCCAAGCCGTAATATTTTGCCAGATTTTCAAATGCCTGCGCCGAGCCGTCTATGACGGAAGGAGCGACACAGTAGGCTATTCTTACAAAATCAGGGCAACCGAAGGCTGATCCGGGAACAAGGAGAAGCCTTTCTTTTTTTGCTATTTCTGCAAACAATTTGTCGTCCTCGGGGGTTTTCATAAAGAGATAGAATGCCCCGTCAGGCTTTACGAAAGTAAAGTTAAGCCTGTCAAGCAGGCTCATAAGCTTTGCTCTGTTGTCGGCGTACACATCCGTATTTACTTTTTCGTTCAGACATTCTGCAACAGCAAGCTGGATAAGCGACGGTGCATTTACAAAGCCCAGTATGCGAGTGGCGGTGTTTGCGGCTGCCAGCATATCGGCAGAGGCATCGGCTTCATCCGGTATCAAGAGGTAGCCTATACGCTCTCCTGCAAGTGAAAGCGATTTGCTGTAGGAATAGCAGACAACGGTGTTTTCGTAATATTCGGTCAGAAACGGTACGGTCGCTCCGTCATACACAAGTTCCCTGTAAGGCTCATCGGAGATAAGGAAGACAGGATTGCCGTATTCCTTGCTTTTTTCGCGAAGTACGGAGGCTATAGCCTTTATATCTTCTTCAGAGTAGACAACTCCGGTAGGGTTGTTGGGGGTGTTTACTATGATAGCTCTTGTTTTTGGAGTTATCGCAGCTCTCAACTCGTCCGCGTCGGGCTTGAAGCCGCCGGAAATATTCGGCTTGAGCACAACCAGCTTTCCGTCATAGTTGTTTACATAATGCCTGTACTCGCTGAAAAAAGGCGAAAAGGTAATAACTTCATCATCAGGGTTAAGCAGCACCTTAAGGATGACATTCAGTCCTCCTGCCGCACCGACGGTCATAATTACATTTTTTGCGGAAAATGAGGTGTTAAATCTGCGGTTCAGCGAAAATGCAATCTTTTCCCTGACGCTTTCAAAGCCCGAGTTGTTCATGTATCCGTGTAAAAAGTTAGGGTTGC
The DNA here is from genome assembly GCA_041855085.1 of Catonella sp. Taxonomy (GTDB): domain Bacteria; phylum Bacillota; class Clostridia; order Lachnospirales; family Lachnospiraceae; genus Catonella. The sequence continues at coordinate 1,592 of JBHADN010000238.1, read as the reverse complement.
CGCTATCCAGGAGGGCTTTAATTGCACTCTTTATTTTTTCCGGAGGATAGACACTGGGATTCCCAAGGCTGAAATCGTAGACGTTTTCGCTGCCGTAGGCGGCAGCCAGCTTTTTTCCGTCCTCAAACATGGCTCGTATTGCGGAACTGCCGGAAATAAGTACCTTCATTTTTTCAGAAATCATATATACCTCCCGAATGTGTTTATTTGTGTAGGGCTAAGGGTTAGTGAGGTGCGCTCTCGCTAAGTGTTCACATTTCATCATAAGTACTAAGTTCAGCCTTTACACAGGTGTTAGCACCTACGGTGCGTCACACCTTTCGGCTCGGCTTCACTAAGTACTTAGATATTGTTCACACTAAGCTCGAACATCGCTTTTCAAGCTCGCTCTCGCTAAGTGTTCACATTATATCACACCTTGTATTAAAACCAAAGAAAATTTGACGCTTATTACCTCTTGTGTTATCATTAAAATGTATAGAGAGATACAACTATATATGGGGATTCACTATGGAGGTGTATTATGAGGGTACTGATAGCGGAAGACGACTTTGCCAGTAGGAAATTCATGCTAAGGTTTTTTGAAAAATATGGTGAATGCGATGTAACCGTTGACGGAAAAGAGGCAGTAGAAGCATTCAAATTAGCAATTGAAAACGGGGAAAGCTACGACCTTATATGTCTTGATATAATGATGCCGGAGATGGACGGGCATCAGGCGCTGAAAGAAATAAGGGAAATAGAGGAAAAGATGGAAATTCCGGAGGAGGAGAGAGTAAAGATAGTAATGGCAACTGCGCTTAGCGAAACAAGACATGTCACGAAGGCTTTTGAAAATGGTTGCACGGCATACGCAGGAAAGCCGATAAACAGAGAAAAATTGTATAATTTGTTGAAAAAATTCAAATTGATAACAGAATAACATAAATTAAAGAAACGGGTTATTTATGAAGAAAACCGGCATATTGGAAGAAGATGCATATATTTACAGTCACAATAACGATGAAACTGAAAAAGATAAGTGGAAAAAGTTAGACAGGAAGCAGAAGCTGCAATATTTTAATGATTATTATAAGAATAAAACAATAATTATCCTCATTTTGTTGGCAATATTTATCTCTTTGGCGTATTCTATGCTTTCGCCTAAGCCTGAAACGGTAGTGAGCATAGCGGTAATAAATGATTATTTAAATGTAGAAAAAACTGAAACATTCAGCGAGGAATTAGCGGAAAAAATAGGACTTGAAGAGGGCAAACAGAACATAGCCATAGACGCTTCATTTTTCTTTGAGGAAACGGCGGGAGCCATGATGGATATGGTAAGTGCCCAAAAGCTTCTTGCAAGGCTTACCGCAGGGGATATCAATGTTATAATTTCGGACATGAAAAAATTTGAAGAACTGAAAGCGGACGGGACATTTCTCAAAATATCGGAGGTTCTGGGCAGAGAGGTTGAAACGGTATCGGACGGTTACGGCATTCTGCTCAGTAATAACGGTATATTGGAAGCGCTAGGCAGCGGCAGGAATGAATCGGTTTTAGCGGTTGTGGCAAATGCAAAGGAGGAAGATTTTAACTATATAGATAAAGTT
>JBHADN010000237.1:0-6315 GCA_041855085.1 Catonella sp. | reverse complement strand
CGGAAATGGCAGATAAGGAGCTGGAAACTCAGAAAAAGGACCATGAGAATTTTATAAAAAATCTTGAAGCCCTCCAAAGCGGTATGGAGGAGATAAATGACGAAACAGCAAGACAAAGACTGACGGAGATAGTCAGGTTTATGGTAAGATGGCTGTACAGTCATCTGGTCAGCAAGGATACGCTCATAGGCAGACCTGTTGAGATAGCTAAAGCTAAGGTCGAGCCTGAAACTGTGGAGATTAAAGCGGAGGATAATTCAAATCCTTTCGCCTTTACCTCTAAATTTTACACGGGCATACAGTTTGTGGATGATGAGCATAAGAAGCTGTTTGAAATCATAGAAGAGGCAAATAATGTCATAATGGATGAGTTCCTGTATGATAAGTACGACCAGATAGCACATATTTTGGATGAACTGCTTGAGTATACCAAGATACATTTTTCGGATGAAGAAGAGTATATGGAGAGCATAAACTACGAAGGGCTGCCGATGCAGAGAAAGGCTCATGCCCTATTCATAGAAAAAATTGAAAATATAGACTTGGATGAAGTTGACAACAATCAGGATGAATACTTAAAGGAGATTTTGGACTTTTTGCTGAACTGGCTGGGAAATCATATTTTAAAAGTAGATATGCTTATTCCGAAGCAGAAATAAAGATGTATGGAGTGTCCGCCCGCAGCTTGAAGGGTAAAACCGAGCTGCGGGCGGACTTTTTATGCAATATAAACAATAAAAAACTATTGACAAAGGATATTATAGGCAGTTATAATAGGGATAAATAATAAGTCCATTGGACTAACTAATAAAGAGTTGGAGGGCGACATGAAAATTGGATTTATCGGTTGTGGAGGAATGGGGATCACACATGTCAAATGTCTTAAGGAAATTTCCAAGTCACATCCGATTGAGGTAAGCGCGATTGCGGATGTCAGAGAGGATTGTCTGGAGAGGGCGGCAGTTTTGTGGCAAAATACAAAAAAGTATTCGGACGGCTTTGAACTTATCGAAAAAGAAGATGCGGATTTGGTTTTTATATGTGTTCCCAGCTATTTACATTCGGAGATGGCAATTGCGGCGATGAAAAAAGGGATGAATGTCTTTCTTGAAAAGCCTGCCTGCCTGACAAAAGACGAGTGCGAGGCGTTGCTTGAACAGCATAGGAAAACTCCCGTAAAGTTTATGGTCGGTCAGGTTGTGCGTTCTACACCCGAATATAAGTTTTTAAAAGGAATATACGAAAATAAAACCTACGGCAAATTAAACAGCATAGTCATGAAGCGTATAAGCGGGAATGTAGCCTGGGGGTTTGAGGACTGGTTTCACGATGAAAAGCGCTCAGGCTCGGTAATACTTGATTTACACATACACGATTTGGATTTTCTCCGCTATATGCTTGGAGAGCCGGACGAGGTAGATGTTTATACAAGCAGATTTCCGTCGGGAATGGTAAATCAGGTAATAGCCAATTATCGCTTCGGAGATGTATCGGCTATGGCGGAGGGAGTTTGGCACACCGCTCCGGGAATTCCCTTTGAAGCGGGGTATAGGGCGGACTTTGAAAAAGCAACCGTTGTATATGACTCAAGGAATGCGACGGGCTTGACAGTGTATACCGCCTGCGGAGAGATTATCTTTCCTGAAATTGGAAGTATGGATATGGGACATTCCGACAACGGGATGAACATTACAGCCCTGGGGGCATATTACATAGAAGATGAGTATTTTATAAGATGTATTTTGAACAACGAAGAGAATGTAACGGCTCCGCTTGAAGAGGGGGTAAAATCCGTCCTTGCAGCTATAAAGGAGCTGGAGCTTTCAAAATAACAGGATGAAGCAGGCGATGCCTGTAATCATAAACATCAAAAAATAAAAGGATTGCCTAAACGGCAGAAAGAGAGGATAATATGAAAAAATTACTTGCTCCATTGCTTATGGCAAGCTTGTTATTGGCAGCTTGCGGGCAGACTCAGCCGAACAAAACAAGTACATCGGCAACAACATCAACCTCGACAGCTACATCTGCGAGCGGATCTACAGCAGCTTCAAAAACTGCAAGTACGGGCGAGGTTGTATTGAAGGTATTTGACTCACATGCATACGGACTTGAGGAATATGCGGAAATGGTAAAGGCTTTTGAGGATTCACATCCCGGCGTGAAGATTGATGTACAGCACGCTGCAAATGACGGCACTACCCTTTTGCAGTCAAGAGTCAACTCGGGAGATATTCCGGATGTGTTTGCAGTTGAAGCGGGAACCAATGCAAGAAGCTATTATGATTATGCGTATGAATGGACGGCAGATACGGCAGTAACTTCCAAGTTCCGTGAAGACGCGCTGGCACTCGGAACGGTTGACGGAAAGGTAATGTCATTGCCTTGGACATACGAGAACATGGGTATATTATACAATGTAGATACCTTTGAAAAGGCGGGGATTACAAGTCTTCCGACCAATATGGACGAGCTTGAGGAAGCCTGCAAAAAGCTCGAAGCGGCAGGAATTAAGCCTTTTGCTTTGGCGGCAAAGGAAACCTGGGTGCTCGGGCAGGTTGCCACACATTTTATGATGGATAAGTCTTTGGGAGCGAGCGGAACTGTAGACGCAATCAAGTCGGGAAGTCTGAAGTTTGAGAATATGCCTAACTGGGGAAATCTCTTTCGTTTTCTTGACCTTGCTGTAAAGTATGGACCTGACAAGCCTCTGGAAGTTGACTGGGAAACCTCTGAAAATCTTTTGGCAAACGGCAAGGCGGCTATGATACATATGGGCGACTGGTGTCAGTCGGTTCTGGATAAGTTCAATGAAGAGGCAAGGATTGCATTTTTGCCGTTCCCTGTGGGAAAAGGAGAAGCGGATGCTACGCTTCTTTCCTCGAGCAACTGGACATATATAGTAAATAAGGACTCAAAAAATCTTGAGCTTGCCAGGGAATATATAGAATTTATTCTTACCTCCGATATGGGACAGTATTGGATGTGTGAGGGAGTAGGTGCGGTTCCCGGCGTAAAGAGCGAAAAAGAGGTTAAGGGAGAGCTTGCCAATGATGCGGCAAAATACATTGCGGCAGGCAAGACAAGCGGATGGATACATACAATAGCGCCTAACAGCTATAGTGACAATGTAGGTCCTGCACTTCAGGCATACATGATAGGAGAAATGAAAGCGGAAGAAGTTACGCAGCTTGTACAGGAGTTCTGGAGTGCAAACTGATAAAAATATATAGCAATCACCAACTGCCGGGCGGTTGTCTTGCCGAAAGACGGCAGCACTCGCCCGGCGAGTTTAATCACAGGGTTACAGACTGAGTGGCATACTTAGAAAGGCAGATAAGATGAACAAGAAGCTGAAAGAGTTTTTGATTTTTGCGCTGTTCGTTTTTCCGGCAGTAGCATTTGTCCTGTTTGCTACAGATATCCCGTTTATAATGAATCTTTATTATTCGGTATTTAACTGGGATGGAATAGGTAAACAGATGACATTCGTGGGGCTTGACAATTTTGTCCGTATTTTTACAAAAGACAGCCTGTTCTGGAAAGGAGCAATGTTTACACTTAAATATTCGCTTTTTTATGTAGTCATTGTAAATGTTATTTCTTTGGGAATAGCGGTCTGTCTGGCGAAAAAATCTAAAATTGCAAATACGGGGCGTGCATTTTACTATATTCCGTACATCATAAGCTTAACAGCCATAAGCCTTATTTGGAAATTTATTTTCGGTCCCGGTTTCGGAGCGCTCTATTCACTTACGGGATGGGAGTTTTTTAACTGGAGCTGGGTAGGAACGCCTAAGCTTGCATTTTATGTTGTGGTAATAATGACTGTGTGGCAAAATATAGGATTTTATATGGTAAACTATATAGCAGGTATTATATCGGTACCGACGGAGCTTATGGAGGCTTCAAGAATAGACGGGGCGACTAAGGTGCAGACATTCAGAAAGGTAACGCTTCCGCTCATAATGCCGTCCATATCTATATGTATGCTTACCTCCCTGACCTTTGCATTCAAGCTTTTTGATGTGGTCATGGTATTTACAAAGGGAGGGCCTGCAAATTCTACCGTAACCGTAGCATATAATATTTACAAGGAAGCCTTTGTGAACAACAACTACGGTCTTGCAACTGCCAAATCCCTGGTGTTTGTTTCGTTCGTACTCATGATTACGGCAATACAGCTTAAGGCTACCAAGAGTAAGGAGGTGCAGGCATGAACAGGTTGATGAGAAAGGTAAATATTTTCACTATAACGGTAATGTTTTTTTCTATATTCTGGCTTATGCCGCTTGTGCTGATTTTTACCAATTCATTTAAGCCCTACAATGATATGATACAGCATTTTTTGGAACTTCCGAAGAGCTGGAGTCTTGCGATGTATATAGAAACATGGGTGCAGTTCGATTTTCCGAGGCTGATAAAAAATACCCTGCTCTACACCGTGAGTACGGTTTTGCTTATTATATTGTTTGCGCCTATGGCGGCATATAAACTTGCCAGAACAAAGACGAGGCTCAGCAGAGTGTGCTTTGTGCTGATAATACTTCCGATGATGGTGCCGTTTCAGTCATATATGATAACTTTGACCAAGCTTGTGGCAAATGTCGGGCTTATAGGAACAAAGACGGGACAGATTTTAGTGAGTACGGGGCTTTGTATGCCTCTTGCGGTATATATGATTCACGGCTTTATAAAAAATGTACCGCTTGAGCTTGAAGAAAGCGGAAGGATAGACGGAGCGGGATCGATAAGAACATATTTTTACATAGTGCTGCCGCTGCTTAAGCCGATTTTAACTACCGTAATTGTACTGGATGCTCTCGCTACCTGGAATGATATTATTACGAACCAGTTCATTGTGGGAAGCAATACAACGGCAATGAATATACAAAATGCACTTTACATGAAGTTTTCGGCTATGACATCCGACTGGGAGCATGCACTTCCGGGTATAGTTATGTCGATGATACCGAGTCTTATATTCTTTCTCGCCATGCAGAAGCATATAGTAGGAGGAATTACGGCAGGAGCCGTAAAGGGATAGGAGAGTTGTAGGAAGGAGTAGAGATATGAGAGTAGGCGTGTTGGTACAGATGGACGCAAATAAGGAGATAGACGGTCAGTTTGCGGAGATAAGAGAGATGGAAATGGAGAGTTGTCAGCTTGTTTGCTGGGAGTCGGGGCTGATGACGGATGAAAATGTACAGAAGATACTTTTTGCAAAGGAAAAGCACAACATAGACATAACCGCATTCTGGTGCGGGTGGGAAGGGCCTAAAGTATGGAACTTTTACGGAGGTCAGGAAACTCTCGGATTGGTACCGGAGAGTTATAGGTTTGACAGGCTCAAGATGCTTATGAAAGGCTCCGATTTTGCAGCGAAACTCGGTGTAAAAGATTTGGTTACCCATGTAGGCTTTATACCGGAAAATCCTCACGACGGCAGGTATTTCGGTACTGTTGAAGCGGTTCGGGAGATAGCCGACTACTGCTTAAAAAATAATCAGATGTTTTTGTTTGAAACAGGTCAGGAAACTCCTATAACGCTGCTCAGGCTTATTCAGGATACGGGGGCTGAAAATCTGGGTATAAATCTGGATCCCGCCAACCTGATATTATACGGAAAAGCGAATCCGGTGGATGCCCTTGATACCTTCGGGAAATATGTTAGAGGAATACACGGAAAGGATGGACTGTATCCTACAAACGGACATGAGCTGGGACTTGAAGTTCCTCTCGGAAAGGGCAAGGTAAATTTCCCCGCTTTAATTGAAAAATTAAAGGAAATCGGTTATAATGGCGACATTACGATTGAGAGGGAAATCAGCGGAGAGGAGCAGAAGAAGGACATTTTGGATGCTAAAAAAATTCTTGACAAACTAATATGAAAATAATCAATCAGAGTATTATTAAGGGCAATAATTTAAAAAAAATGTACGAGATTGTTTTGCATGAGCACAGTATATCGCGTGCAGCAATTGCAAAAAAGCTTAACCTCAGCAAGACTACGGTTTCCTCACTTGTGGAGGAGCTTATACGGTTTCGCCTTGTAGAAGATCTCGGAGTTACCCCGGAGGGGATAGGTGTCGGAAGAAATCCGAACGGTCTGGGAGTGATGAGAGGCACGAATTTTGCCGCCGTAATTGACTGGGCGGAGGAACGGGCGGAGCTTAGGCTTATAGACGTAAGCTTCGGCAACAGTATACTGAACAGGAGTTTGCAGATTACGGAAAAACTCGGATATATAGAAGCTACGAGCCTGTGCTACTCGGAAGCGAAGGATTATCTTGCGGAGGGGCAGAAGCAGATCGG
>JBHADN010000236.1:0-3287 GCA_041855085.1 Catonella sp. | reverse complement strand
ATTCGCACTCTCACGGATCGCTGTCCTTAGCCGCCGGAAGTATGTCCTCTCTTTTTATGAGAGTTCCGTTTTCAAATCTGCTGCCGTTTACCGTCTTAAACTCTATTCCGGACTGACCTACGGCTTTAAGCTTTACCAGTAATTCCACATATTCCTTACTGCTTATATCCGTGAATTTGTCCTTATGCACTTCACTTACAAAGGCTTTCTTCTCTTTTCTGCTTCCGTTTCGCAGCAGGTTTTCAAATTCATCTCTGAAAACCGACTCTCCCTTGTCATTGAAATAAAAAATTTTCTCCGCATCCTCCGCCTTAAGAAACAAATAATGCCCTATTCCCAAATCAAGATAGTCCTCCAGCATAAACATAGCCGCCTTAAGCCCTTTTTTGCTCTTGTTGTAATTATACAGATGCGAAAGTCTGACTATCTGCGGCAGCCCTGCAAAGCTTGCGGAAAGCTCCCTGTGAGTTTCATTTGATACTTCAAAAATCATACTTCCGGGGATGTTGAAAAATTTTATTATATTTTCCTGTCTGTCATAATTTACAAAATATGCAGAACTTATGAGCGACTCGTCTTCCTTGTCGCCAATAAAGATTACTCCCCTTATAACCTCTTCGTTTTCAGTACCGGCAAGCTCCTTGTCAAGCAAAGTTGTTTTTTCGTACGGAAGCTCTCTGTTCAAAACGGAAGCCGTCTGCTGAGTTGCAGCCGTATTTTCCGCCTGCTTTGCCTTATACAGATAAAACAACAGCAGGCCTATAAGCAGCAACATAAGTATTATGGTTGTCACTATAAAAATTCTTATAAACTTCTTCATTGCAAATATCTATCCTCTACCTCGTTACCACCACCGGAATTACTTTCTCATAATCGGCTCCGTAGCCCTTAAGGACAGTTATATTGTCATTAAAATAATTTTGCATAACATTTCCTATCATAGTAAAATTCGGATATGGTGCATAAAATATTTCCGCCTCGCCGGTAGATGCATTTCTCTTTATAATAAATGTAGCTCCCTTTTCAGAGGATATAACCTTAGAGTCGCTTCCAAGCACTATATTGCCCGAATTTGATAAATCCGTCAGACCTAAAAGCCTTATTACCGTGTTGTAGTCACGCACACTTTCGTATTTTGAATTGTAAAGCATATAGCCCATCAGATTATCCTTGCCTACTTTTATATCTCCGCCCGCACTTCCGGTTAAAAAGAACATTTTAAGCGTGGTTCCGTCGGTTACGCTCTGCTTGAACATTCCGCTTACGGACAGTATGTTTATCTCTCCCTGCCTTACGGTCACAGCCTTTAACGGATATGTGAGGTAGCTTACTCCGTCTATCACAATAGGCTTTACGGACTCATATACCTGCTGTCCGCTGCTGTTGCGCACCGTAGCCAGCTCAATCCCCGGATTTCCGGCAGTTGTGCTTCCCGTGACCGAGAGTCGCAGTCTGTCCGCCGCCGTACCGAGAGAGCTTACCGTATTTCCGTAAGTATCCGTCGCCTTTATAAGCAGATAATAAGAGCCGTATACAGAGTTCAGATAATGGCTGCCGCCAAAATCCGCAATCACATCCCCCTGCTTCAATGTAACGAAATCCTTGTTAAGTACGGGCTCATACACTATGCCGCCCATGGTCACATTGCATTTGTAAATTCCTTTAACCTCCGCGCTCATAATCATAGAAGGCATACCTATGTTTATGCTTCTTACCACGGTCAGTTCTTCCGTATCGGATATTTTATAACTGATTTTAAGTTCTCCCGTTATACCTGCCGCATATATATTTATCCCCGACACGGTACCTAAAAGCAGCAAATTTATCTTGCCCGCCTCTGACACATTTTGCTTCTGAGGATCGAAGGTCAAGTTCTGTCCGTTTACAGGAGGGTACTTAGGCTGCCATGTAACGGTATAATTATTCAGTTTCAAATCGCTGCTTGCAGTTATATCATTTCCCTTTGAGTCATACACCTTAAAAAACGCCTCTGCGGTATATAATCCGTTGATTGCCGCAATGGTGGTAAGAGGTGCTATTCCGGAGATTTCTATTCTGGACGGTTTTACCATATTGCCTGTTTCGGTGCTGTCAGGCTTTTTAACAGTATCTTCTTTTTTGATACTTACCTTTATAACATTGCTTACCGCTCCGGATGCCGAGCTGCCGCTCTCCTTTGCCTCGGCCCTCACATAGACAATCCCCGAGGCAGTTCCCGCAGTAAAAACTCCGTCCCCGCTTATAGTTCCGAGAGCAGAGATTGTAGTGCAGGCTTCATCCGAATATACTCCGTAAAAGCTCAAAAATGTAGACTCAATATCTTCGTTTATCTCGAGCGCCTTTTCAGGCGGTGTTATCTCCGAAGTAAAGCTGTGTGAAGCCGATACCGTCAGTTCAACCGCATCCCCCGAGCCGGACTCGTTGTAAAGCGATATCGAGCCTGCCTTGGTTTTAGTTGAAACAACGCACTTAAGAGTTCTGCTCTTTCCCCCCTCTTTATAGGTAAACGAAACCGTGGCGCTGCCATTTCCCACCGCCTTACAGCTTCCCTTGGAGCTTACCCTTACAACATCTTTGTCACTCGACTTCCATTTACCGCTTATTCCGCTTTTTTTACCGTTTATATTATATCTCAGCCTTGTGTTCTTTTCCCCTACATACAGCGTCAGTTTTGACACGGGGCTTTTGCCGACATACAAATACTTTGTAGCTGCCGCCACAGGAAGTGCCGTTGTCTGAAATGCCGATATGGCGACAAAGATACTGATTATCATTAAAAACAGTTTATTTCTCATAGTTTTCTCCCCTGAAGTATATTGAACCGTTTACAACACACATCTGCCAAAATGCTTAGATTATGCCGCAAACGCTAATTAACCGCCACCACTAAGTATAACATAAATTTTATCAAATTTCACTTAAAAATTGCTTAAGATAATCGGAAAACTGCAAGAAAGGGTTTTATCAAACATGCTTTCATTATAAAGCGATTGGAATAACAATTCCTGCAAGTGTTGCCATAGAGGCAAATATAATGCCGAAAATATACAGTGCTAAAATACAGGCGGAAGTATGATTACGAATTTGAACGGAATACAGGCTGTAATCAACAAACTGTTTATTGATTATATTTACGACGGAGGCACACATCTTATCTCCGCTACTTGCTTCGCCATTTAGCGAAATAATATATTTCCCTTCCTCCGCACGAAAAGAATACAGCTCCATTCTTCCTGTTTTAAATCCGTTTACCTTACTGCGCAAAAAGATTGATGAAAGCGGAATTT
>JBHADN010000235.1:0-32524 GCA_041855085.1 Catonella sp. | reverse complement strand
TTTGCAATGATGGTCGGTGTGGTTTCGGGTTATTACCCGGCAAGCAGAGCGACTAAGATATCGGCTATTGAAGCGATGAAAAATGAATAGTGTTTAAATAAAAAGGGGCTGTTCTCCGATTTCGGAGAGCCCTTTTTAGGTAATTCCGGTACTTAAAGGGCAAAACGGTATTTTGTAAGCTATCTCATTTTTCTGAACAAATTACGGCAGCATTGTAAACTATGTGAAAAAGGAGTAAAATGAAAGAAAATACATATATTCATAAGGTGTAAAAACCGGAGCTGCGGTCTGTATTGTGAATAGTTCAAGTTTGTGTTATACTACCATAGTTAAAGATAGACCTGCGGAGGTATTTATGAAAATGGAAAAGGATGAAAATTTGCCTTATATGGTAATTCCGGTGGAGGATGAAACAGGTAAAACCGTCGAATGTGAAGTGCTTGCCATATATCCGGCAGAGGGCAGACAATATATAGCAATGATGGATAAAAACAACCCCGAGGCGGAGGTATGGCTGTACAGGTTTGTTCCTTTGGGAGAAGAAGAATTTAACATAGAAGATATCGAGAGTGATGAAGAATTTGAAAGGGCGGAAACGGCATTTAACGACATGGTAGACTCGGCAGAGATAGATGCTGTTACGGAGGAATAAAAACAGGCAGATGCAGTAAAAATATCTGCAACAGGAGCAGTTCGGATTTAATATAATACATATAGGAGAACACAATGAAAGAGATAAGAACAAGATATGCACCAAGCCCTACAGGCAGGATGCATGTGGGAAATTTGAGGACGGCACTTTATGCCTACCTCATAGCAAAACATGAAGGCGGATCGTTTTTGCTCAGAATAGAAGATACCGACCAGGAGCGCTTTGTGCCGGAGGCTCTGGATATTATATATAATACTATGAAAGCTACGGGGCTTAAGCATGATGAAGGACCGGATATAGGCGGAGGCTGCGGACCGTATGTACAGAGTGAAAGGCAGGCTGCCGGAATTTATCTGGAGTACGCTAAAAAGCTTGTAGAAAAGGGAGAGGCATATTATTGCTTTTGTGATAAAGAAAGACTCGAAGGGCTTAGAAGCAGCATAGACGGCAAAGAGGTTCTCAGCTATGATAAGCATTGTCTGAACCTTGCCAAAGAAGAAGTGGAGAAAAATCTTGCGGAGGGCAGACCTTATGTCATAAGACAGAACATACCGCGTGAGGGAACGACTTCATTTATTGATGAAATATACGGCGAAATTACGGTAAACAATGCCGAATTGGACGATCAGGTGCTTATTAAGTCGGACGGCTATCCTACCTATAACTTTGCAAATGTGGTCGATGACCACCTTATGGGAATAACCCATGTGGTGCGCGGCAATGAATATCTTTCATCAGCCCCTAAATATAACAGACTGTATCAGGCTTTTGGATGGGAAATACCGATATATGTGCATTGTCCGTTAATAACAAATGAAGAGCATCAGAAACTTTCAAAGCGCAGCGGACACAGTTCCTACGAGGATCTTATAGAGCAGGGATTTGTACCGGAGGCGGTTGTGAATTTCATAGCTCTTTTGGGCTGGAGTGCGGAGAGCGGCAATGAAATATTTGACCTTGAAGGGCTTATAAAAGAATTTGATTACAGAAGAATAAATAAATCTCCTGCCGTTTTCGATATGGTAAAACTTCGCTGGATGAACGGCGAATATATAAAAAATATGGAATTTGACAGGTTTTTCGCTATGGCGGAGCCGTACATAAAGGAAACCGTTAAAAAAGATTTGGATTTGAAAAAGATAGCGGAGCTTGTTAAGACGAGGATAGAAATCTTCCCGGATATTGCGGCGCATATAGACTTTTTTGAAGAGATGCCGGATTATGATGTAGCTATGTATACTCATAAGAAAATGAAAACGGACAGCGAAAGCTCGCTTCAGGTATTAAGAGAACTTCTGCCGCTTCTTGAGGCGAATGAGGACTATACAAGAGGCGGTATAGAGGCTTTGCTTATGGGCTATATAAATGAAAAGGGAATAAAGAACGGACAGGGACTGTGGCCTATAAGAACGGCAGTTTCGGGTAAGCAGATGACTCCCGGAGGTGCATATGAGATTATGGAGATACTGGGCAAAGAAGAGAGTCTTAGAAGAGTAAAAACAGGTATAGAGAAGCTTGAAAAGGCGATGTAGAAAGATAGGGAACTCTGTGTATACATTTATGTATACACAGAGCTTATGAGCGAAAATTTACATTCAGTATTCGATGAGGAGTAAGGTGAAATACAGCGAGGCACAGCTTGCAGCTATAAAGCATGTAGACGGGCCTATGATAGTGCTTGCAGGTCCGGGCTCGGGCAAAACGGCAGTCATCACGGGCAGAGTGAGATATCTGATTGAAGAGGCAAAGATAGAGCCGGAGAGCATACTTGTAATAACCTTTACCAAGGCGGCAGCCACAGAAATGCGCGAAAGATTTATAAAACTTTTAGGGGAGTCGAAGGGGGTAAGATTTGCAACCTTCCACTCCGTATTTTTTATGATACTGCGTATTTCATACGGCTACGGCGTGGAGCGGATTATTACGGAGGAAATGATAAGGAACTTTTTAAGGGAGAAGCTTCGCCAATTTGAGCTTGACAGCGGAGATGAGAAAGACCTTATAAAAAACATCATAGCCGAAATAAGCCGGGTTAAGTCGGAGGGCATAGAGATAGAGAGGTATTACTCCATAAGCCTTCCTGAAAATGTATTCAGAGATATATTCAGAGCCTATGCCGATTTTATGAAGGAGAGAGGGCTGATAGATTTTGACGACATGATGTTGCTGTGTGTTAAACTTTTCACAAATCATCCGAATGTATTGAAGGCGTGCCAGGATAACTAGAAGTACATACTTATAGATGAATTTCAGGATGTGTCGAAGCTTCAGTTTGACCTCATAAGAGATATGGCAAAGCCTCTTAATAACATATTTATAGTGGGAGATGATGACCAGAGCATATACCGTTTCAGGGGAGCAAAGCCTGAGATTATGCTCGGCTTTGAAAGGCTGTACCCGAATTGCAAAAAGGCGGTGTTAAACGAAAATTATCGTTCAACCGAGTCTATACTCAATTTTGCGGGAAAGATAATAGAAAGAAATAAGCAGAGATTTAACAAGAATATCATAGCGGCTAAAAAAGAAACGGGAGAATTGCCGGTTATAAAAGCATTTGATGACAGAAAATCGGAAGATGTTGAAATAGTCAAGGATATAATTAAATCTCATGAAAACGGGCTGCCTTTTTCGGAGATGGCGGTAGTGTACAGAACAAATATAGTTTCAAGACCTATAATCTCCAGACTGATAGAATACAACATCCCTTTTGTCGTAAAAGAAGCCGTGCCGAACATATATGACCATTTTATTGCAAAAAATATTATGGATTATCTTGAAATATCGGCAGGAGATAGGAGCAGAGCAAGATTTCTTTGCATTATGAACCGACCGAACAGATTTCTTGCCAGAGAGAGTCTTTCAAATGCTACCGTAACGACTAAAGAAAGGGGAGAGCAGGTAAGTTTCATAAAGTGGAAGGACGCATACAAGGGTAAGAACTGGATGGCGGACAGGATAAACATGCTGCAGTTTCATCTGGCGAAGATGGCGGAACTTCCGCCGTTCGGGGCTATCTGCTACCTGAGAAATGCGGTAGGCTATGATGCCTTTCTTTCGGAATATGCAAAGGAGCGCGCCATAGACGAGGACGAGCTCTTTGAAGTTTTGGAGGAAATATCGGAAAATGCCAAGCCTTTTAAGAGTCTTGACGAGTGGAAAAGGAGCATTGAGGAATTCCGAAGAAAGCAGAAGGAGCAGCTTCAGGCGGAAAATCAAAGGGAAGAAAAAGATGCGGTCATAATCTCCACCATGCACGGCTGTAAGGGGCTGGAATTTGAAAAGGTCTATATACCGGAAGCGGTGGAGGGGATAATTCCGTATAAAAAAGCGATAAGGCAGTCGGATATAGAGGAGGAGCGAAGGCTGTTCTATGTGGCGGTTACAAGGGCTAAGAAAGAGCTTATGATAACCTATCCCAAGAAACTGTATGGGAAGGATAAGGAGGTTTCTCCGTTTTTAAGGGAGTTTTTGAGGGGAGTTTGAGGTAATGCTTCTCACACATTTTTCCTTGATTTCCCCTATATTTAGTGGTAAAATAAATCTTTACAGAGCTATTATTTGAACTGTGAATGACAGGATAAACTTAGTGAATGGAGTTAAATATAATGAAAAAATTAGAGGATTATATCAGAACTATACCGAATTTCCCGGAAGAAGGAGTTATGTTTAGGGACATCACTACTGTGCTTTCAGACAAAGACGGACTGAGGATGGCTATCGACCAGATGAGCGCTGCGCTTGGAGAAGCGGAGTTTACTGCTGTTGTAGGGCCGGAGTCCAGAGGTTTTATATTTGGAGTACCTATAGCCTACAATACGCATAAATCCTTTGTGCCTATAAGAAAAAAGGGTAAGCTTCCACATGAAACTGTATCTATAGAATATGAACTTGAATACGGTACAGCAGAACTTGAGGTGCATAAAGATGCCATAAAGCCGGGCGACAAGGTAGTTATTATAGACGATTTGATTGCAACAGGGGGTACAACAGAGGCTATATGCAAGCTTGTGGAAAAGCTCGGAGGCGAGGTTGTCAAGATAGTTTTTCTGATAGAGCTTGAGGGACTCAATGGAAGAGAAAAGTTAAAAGATTATGATTTGGTTTCTATAATCAAATATCCGGGTAAATAATGTTGCATTTTGCTTTTCATTGAGCGTCAGGAGGTTGACGCTCAATTTTGCATATATGGAGGGGGCATGGATATTATTCTGGAAATAATAAAAGCCATAGTTTTAGGCATAGTCGAGGGAGTTACGGAGTGGCTTCCGGTAAGCTCTACAGGACACATGATAGTTTTGCAGGATATCATTTCTCTCAAAGTATCTGCAGAATTTTGGAAAGTATTTGAGATAGTCATACAGTTGGGCGCAATTATGGCAGTAGTGCTGTTGTTTTGGAGAAAGCTGCTGCCGTTTAAGAAAAAAGACGGCAGAATTGTTATCAGAATGGTTAAGGTAAGACTCTGGCTGAAGATAATAATAGCCTGTATACCTGCGGCGGTAGTGGGACTGATTTTTGACGATTTGATAAATAAATACTTTTATAATCCGCTTTCAGTTGCGGTTGCGCTTATAGTCGTAGGAATATTTTTTATAGTTATAGAAAGCCGGATAGGAAAAGATGCGCCCGCCTATGTGAACAAGACTTCGGAAATTACACTTAAGGAAGCTTTTATAATAGGTATTTTTCAGTTGGCGGCGGCGGTATTCCCGGGAACCTCAAGGTCGGGAGCAACAATCATAGGAGGACTTATACTGGGACTTTCAAGAAAGGTTGCGGCTGAGTTTACCTTCTATCTGGCAATCCCGGTTATGTTCGGGGCGAGTGTGTTAAAGATTGTAAAATACTTCGTACAGGGCGGGCTTGCATTTACCGGTATGGAGGTAGCAATTCTCATTATAGGCACACTTACGGCATTTATTGTTTCACTTTTTGTGATAAGCTTTTTGATGGGATACATAAGAAAGCATGACTTTAAAATATTTGGCTGGTACAGGATAGTGTTGGGCATAATAATCATAGTATATTCGTTAATCATAAAGTAAGCTGAAAGGATGTCATAAAGACATTTGGTGAGTATATGGACGGAGCAAAGGTAAAAGACAGGGCTGAAGAAGTAAGGGAGCAGATAAATGATTATGTTTCCTCAAATGAAAGTATAAAGAAAAAAGTTGAAAATGCTGACAGAGAGCTTAATACAATTGCCGAATTCACCTCAAAGGAGGAACTCTTCGACAAACTTGTTAAAACTATTTACAAGTATCATCCGTCAACAGATATTTCTCAAATCAAAAAGGCATATGAGCTTGCGGACAGTTGTCACGAGGGACAGCTTAGGAAGTCGGGCGAGCCTTATATCTGTCATCCGCTTTGTGTGGCAATCATTCTGGCGGAACTGGAGCTTGACAAGGAAACCATCATTTCAGGCATACTGCATGATGTTATAGAGGATACCGCCTGCTCTCCCGAGGAGCTTAGGGAGGAGTTCGGAGAGGAAGTGCTGCTGCTTGTGGACGGAGTAACGAAGCTCACACAGCTTCAATATGCCAAAGACAAGGTAGATGTTCAGGCTGAAAATTTGAGAAAAATGTTTCTCGCTATGGCAAAGGATATCCGAGTAATACTTATAAAGCTTGCGGACAGGCTGCACAATATGAGAACTATGGAGTATCAGTCGCCTGCAAAGCAGATAGAAAAGTCAAGGGAAACCATGGACATATACTCCCCTATTGCGCAAAGACTCGGTATAAGCAAGATTAAGGTGGAGCTTGATGACCTGTCGTTAAAGTATCTTCATCCCGATGTCTATAAGGACTTGGATACAAAAATAAGGGAAAAGGCGCTCGAAAAGGGAGCGTTTATAAAGGAAATAGAAAAGGAAGTTACAGCCCATATAAAAGAGGCGGGGATTGAGGCTACCATAGGAGGCAGGGTTAAGCATTATTTCAGTATTTACAAAAAAATGGTAAATCAGAATAAAACACTTGACCAGATTTATGACATATTTGCAATAAGGATAATAGTGGAGAGCCTTAAGGACTGCTATGCGGCTCTCGGTGCGATACATGAGATGTATGTGCCCGTGCCGGGAAGATTTAAGGACTATATAGCCATGCCTAAATCCAATATGTACCAATCGCTGCACACCACGCTCATAGGGCCTAAGGGGCAGCCTTTCGAGATACAGATACGCACTTATGACATGCACAGAACGGCGGAATACGGTATAGCGGCGCATTGGAAATATAAGGAGAGCCGTGACGGCAAAAACAGCAAGGCGAGCGAAGAGGCTAAGTATAACTGGCTCAGGCAGATACTTGAGTGGCAGAAGGACATGTCGGACAACAAGGAATTCTTAAGCGTGATTAAGGCGGATTTGAACCTGTTTTCGGACAGCGTTTACTGCTTTACTCCTACCGGAGATGTTAAAAATCTGCCGGCAGGCTCCACTCCTATCGACTTTGCTTACAGCATCCACTCGGCGGTGGGCAACAAGATGGTGGGAGCGAGAGCAAACGGAAAGCTTGTTACCATAGACTATGTAATACAGAACGGCGACAGGATGGAAATTCTGACCAGCCAGAATTCCAAAGGACCGAGTCGCGACTGGCTGAAAATCGTAAAGAGCACACAGGCAAGGTCGAAGATAAACCAATGGTTTAAGACTGAATTAAAAGAGGATAACATCATACGCGGCAAGGAGCTTATGATGAATTACTGTAAGTCGCACTCACTGGTTATGAGCGAGCTGCTTAAGCCGGAATTTATGCAGGCCTGTATGAATAAGTACGGCTTCAGAGATTGGGATGCCATCTGTGCCGCGGTCGGCAGAGGAGGACTTAAAGAAGGTCAGATAGTAAACAAGCTTGCGGAGGAAAAGAAGAAAAAAGAAATCTCAGAGATGACGGATGAGGATATCTTGGAGAAGCTTGAAGACCATTCGGTCACTCCTGCCAAGACTATTCGTTCCAAGGGAGGAATAGTCGTAAAGGGAATAGAGGATGTTTCGGTGCATTTTTCAAAATGCTGTTCTCCTGTGCCCGGCGACGAGATAGTCGGCTTTGTCACAAGGGGCAGAGGAATATCCGTACACAGGACGGACTGTATAAATGTTATGAATCTCTCGGAGGATGACAGACGCAGGCTCATAGAAGCGGAATGGTCGCCTGAGGCTACAAGTCAGACGGACAAGCTTTATACTACGGAAATCAAGATATTTGCAAACAACAGGAGCGGTCTGCTGATAGATGTTTCAAGAGTGTTTACGGAGGCAAACCTTGATATTACAAGCGTTTCTGCAAGGACAAACAAGCAGGGCATAGCTACTTTGGATATCATGTTCGAGATAAAGGGCAAGAACCAGCTTGCCACACTTACATCAAAGCTTCGGAGTTTGGACGGAGTTATTGACATAGAGAGGACAACAGGCTGATGAAGATAGAAATTGAGAGCATGGTGCTGGGTATGGTAAGTACCAATGTGTATATAGTCGGTTTTGAAGGGAAATGTATAATCATAGATCCTGCAGACGAGGCGGGGAAAATAATTTCACAGATTGAAAGCAAAGGCTTAAAACCGTGCGGAGTGCTGCTTACACATGGGCATTTCGATCATGCTATGGCAGCCGAAGAAATTGCTGAAAGATACGGGATAAAGATATATGCGGGCGAGGCGGAAAAAGAGCTGTTGGAAGACTCGTCGTTAAATATGGGCATGCGCTTTGCGCGAAAGGATTTTAAGCTTACTGCGGATGTGACGGTAAAGGATGGAGATGAACTCGACTTTGAGGGTTTGAAGCTGAGAGTAATATCCACTCCGGGGCACACCTCGGGAAGTGTAAGCTTTTATACCGAAAATCCCGAAAACAGCGTAAGTCTTAGGAAGGTCATATTTACCGGAGATGCGATATTTGCAGGCAGCATAGGCAGATGCGATCTGCCTACCGGAGATGATGAGGTTATGAGAAATACTCTGGATACTGTATTTAAGGTTATGGATGAGGATGTTACGGTGTTTTCGGGGCACGGGAGAGCGACAACCATAGCAAAGGAACTGGCAGGAAATCCGTATCTCAGATAGATAGGAATATAAATAATGGTAGAGATAAGACTGCACGAGGCTTCGTTTGAGCAGGATGTCAGACCGCTTGTGAGGGCATTTTTTCCGAGAGAGGAAATAAAGGTGACCGTCTGCGAGTTCTTGGAACCGGATAGTCTGTGCGAGGCTGCAGAGGGCTGCGTACTGTATGTATATAACGGAGAATTGCTCATAGATATGTGGCTCAAAGACAGTACCGGCAAAACGATAAGAAAGGACTGCCGCTACGAAACTGTTGAGAATGACAGGCGCCTTTATAAGAATGAATTAAAAAAGGTGTTGTACCGTATACTTAGCGAATATACGGGAGAAGAACTTCCTTGGGGAACACTTACAGGCATAAGACCTACTAAAATAGCCTGTGACTATGTGGAGGAGAAAAGGAGCGACGATGAGATAAGGAGCTTTTACAGGGAGCAATATCTGTGCGGAGAAGAAAAGCTTGAACTTTCTCTGGAAATAGCAAAGAAAGAAAATCTTTTGCTTGAAAGTATGGACTATAAAAACGGCTTCAGCATTTATATAGGAATACCGTTTTGCCCTACCACCTGTCTTTACTGCTCGTTTACATCGTATCCTATAGGTGGCTATAAGAAAAAAGTGGGGGAATATTTACAAGCTCTTTTCAAGGAAATAGATTTTGCCGCCGCAGTACTTCCTCATAAGAAACTCACTACGGTGTATGTAGGAGGAGGAACTCCTACTTCACTTTCGGCAGAGGAACTGGAGATGTTGATATCCTATATCAATCTGAAGCTGCCTATGGCGGGAGTGCGTGAGTTTACCGTAGAGGCGGGAAGACCTGACAGCATAACAAGGGAAAAACTTAAGGTCATGAAAGCGCTCGGCGTTAAGAGGATGTCTATCAACCCTCAAACCATGTCGGACAGGACGCTGAAGCTCATAGGGAGGATGCATGACGCGGAGTCCGTAAGAAATGCGTTTTATATGGCACGCGAAGAGGGCATGGAAGACATAAACATGGATCTTATAGTAGGTTTGCCGGGAGAAACCGCAGAGGATACGAAGTATACGCTCTCGGAGATAAAGAAGCTTAATCCGGATGATATTACGGTACATGCGCTTGCAATCAAAAGGGCGGCAAGGCTCAAGTTGAAGCTGGACGAGCTTTCGGGAATGCTTCCGGTCGATACGGCGGTGCAGCAGGAGCTTACTTACAGATTTGCTAGGGAAAACGGGTACGAGCCGTACTACCTTTACAGGCAGAAAAATATAGCCGACAATCTGGAAAATGTGGGGTATGCTAGAGCGGGAAAGGAAGGATTGTATAACATCCTCATAATGGAGGAAAAGCACACTATAATAGGGCTTGGCGCAGGCTCTTCCTGTAAATTCGTGTTTAAGGACGGAAACAGGATAGAGAGAACTGAAAATGTGAAATTTGTAGGCGATTACATAGAACGGATAGATGAAATGATTGACCGCAAAAAGAAATTTTTAGAAGAATTTGGAGAAATGCTGTAATGACAGAGAGAAGCAAGGTTTCCGGTTGTAATATGCCCGACGAAATTGTACTGGCAGTTGATTTGGATGACTTGGTTAAGCATGGCATGGTGGTAAGCAATCTTGCGGGAAAGGTTGCAAGGGAGCTCGGTCAGTCGGAGGGATTTGTGAAGAATATAGTGCAGGCAGGTCTTTTGCATGATATAGGCAAACTCCGTATAGGCAATTATCTCTACGGCAGAAAAAATGGAGAGCTTAAAGTTGAAGAAATTAAATATGTAAGGATGCACTCCGTGTTAAGTTATGGTATACTGAAGAAGCAGGATTATAGTGACCACATATTGAATGCGGTACTGTATCATCATGAGAATTATGACGGCACAGGATATCCGAACAACCTTAAGGGAGAGGATATACCTTTGGCGGCAAGGATACTCAGGGTTTGTGATGTGTTCGGGGCATTGGTTGCAAACCGCCCTTACAGGCAGGCATTTACAGCGGATAAGGCCGTACGGCTTATGATAAATGAGATTAAAAATTTTGATATGAGATGTTTTCTTGCGCTTCAGAAAGTGGTAAACTGTGACAGCTTTGAAGAACTGGCTCAGATAATTGAGGAAAACAAGAAGAGCAGCCATAGCTTTTACGAAAATACGGAAATGAATTTGGATTTGTGGTAAGGAGGATTATGATTACAAATAGACCTAAGGGCACACAGGACTGGTTTGGGGAGAATGTGTGGAAACGCACCAAAATAGAGGAGTTGGCAAGAGAACTTTGTAAAAATTATAATATGGGAGAGATTATTACTCCGGCTTTTGAACATACGGTACTTTTTAACAGAAGCGTAGGCGATACTACAGATGTAGTACAAAAAGAAATGTATACCTTTAAGGATAAGGGAGATAGAGATATCAGCCTCAAGCCTGAGGGAACGGCAGGGGCAATAAGAGCATATCTTGAAAATAATATGTATGCGGAACCGCAGCCGACCAAGCTGTTTTACTTTACACAGGCATTCAGATACGAAAGACCGCAAAGCGGCAGATTAAGACAGCATCATCAGTTCGGAGTGGAGTTTATAGGCGCAAAAGGGCCTATGGCGGAGGTGGAGCTTATAACTCTGGTAAAGGAGTTTATACGCAGAATAGGACTTAAGGATGTAAAGCTCCATATTAACAGCATAGGTTACGGAGAGTGCAGAAAAGCCTACAATGATGCCCTGCTTTCGTACCTTAAAGGCTATGAAAATGAGCTTTGCTCCGATTGTAAGGAGAGAATGAAGAAAAACCCTCTCAGGGTAATCGATTGTAAAGTGCCGGGCTGCAAGGCGATAGTGGAGAAAGCGCCGAGAACGGTGGACTTTCTGGACGAAGAATGCAGCAGCCATTTTGAAAGTCTTAAAAGACTTCTTACAGAGCTTAATATAGATTATGAAGTGGATACAGGCATAGTAAGAGGACTGGACTATTATACCAAGACAGTTTTTGAATTTGTGGATAAGGACGGCTTTACTCTTTGCGGAGGCGGAAGGTATGACGGACTTATAAAGGAAATAGACGGCAAGCAGGATATCCCCGCAGTCGGCTTCGGTATGGGAATAGAGAGAATACTGTATTTCCTTGAAAAAGAAGGCATAGAGCAGGAAAAGGCGCCTCATCCCGCGCTCTATGTCGGAATAATGGGCGATAAGGTCAAGGCTGAGGCGTTTAAGATAGTTACCAATCTCAGAAATAACGGGATAATAGTAGAAACCGACTACCTGGACCGTTCAGTTAAGGCTCAGATGAAGTACGCAAACAAGCTGGGCGCCGACTATCTCATAATAATAGGGGAAAATGAAGCGGAAACGGGAAGAGTTATGTTAAAGGACATGAAACAGGGAAATGAAACAGAGGTAAAACTGGAAAGTCTTACGGAATATTTGCTATAAAGTAAGGAGATGGTGTTTGAGATGGGAAGAGATGGTAATGTGATGGTCTGGGATTCTGAAAGGCAGATTTTCAATGAATTAACACCTCAGGAAATTTTAGTAGCGTTGCTGCCGGAAAACAGCCCCGAGTGTCAGCTTTTTTTGGCTTGGCTGCCACAGGTTAAAAGTGTTTTCCTGTACAGGCGCAAAAGAATGGAAATGGTTTTTATAGACGGAATGACCTACAATATTCCTAACATGCCGTACCTGTATGATAAATTATTTTCAATGAGGCATGGAACACAGAATTAAAATTTAATTGTTGAGAGGATAAGACAATGGCTGAAGCGATGAAGGGTATGAAAAGGACACACAGATGCACCGAGCTTGGGGTAAACGATATAGGCAGTACGGTTACGGTAATGGGCTGGGTGGCAAAATACAGAAATAAGGGAGGACTTATCTTTATAGACCTCAGAGATAGGACGGGAATTTTACAGCTTGTATATGAGGAAAAGGATTGCGGAGAAGAGAATTTCAAAAAGGCGGAGAAATTCCGCAACGAATTCGTAATAGCGGCTACCGGAGTGGTGGCAGAGAGGGCTGCGGTCAACGAAAATATACCTACAGGTCATATAGAAATTATAGTAAAGGAAACAAGAATACTTTCCGAGGCGGAAACAACGCCTTTTGAGATAGTAAGTGATACAAAGACCAAGGAAGAACTCAGGCTTAAATACAGATATCTGGATTTAAGGCGTCCGGATTTGCAGTCAAGACTCATACTGAAAAGCAGAGTAATGCGGCTTATGCGTGACTTTATGGCGGATGAGGGCTTTATCGAGGTTGAAACCCCTATTATGTGCAACTCCACACCGGAGGGAGCAAGGGATTATCTTGTGCCTAGCAGAGTTCATCCCGGAAACTTTTATGCTCTGCCTCAGTCGCCTCAGGTACTTAAACAGCTTCTCATGTTGTCGGGCTTTGACAGATATTTTCAGATTGCCCGTTGTTTCAGGGATGAAGATTTAAGAGCGGACAGGCAGCCGGAGTTTACCCAGGCGGATATGGAGCTTTCTTTTGCGGATGTCGACGATGTGCTTGAAGTAAATGAACGCCTCATGGCGCATATCATGAAAGAAATAAAGGGTATAGACCTTGCTTGTCCTTTCCCGAGAATGAGATGGATAGATGCCATGAATGACTACGGCTCCGACAAGCCTGACACAAGATTTGACATGAAGCTTACCGATGTGTCGGAAACGGTAAAAGGCTGCGGATTCGGAGTATTTACGGCGGCTCTGGAGATGAAGGGCGGAAGCGTAAGAGGAATAAATGTAAAAGGACAGGCAGGAATGCCGCGCAAGAGGATAGACGCACTTGTAGAAAAGGCAAAAGGCTTCGGAGCAAAGGGACTTGCTTATCTTGCGGTAAATGAAGACGGCACTTATAAGTCCTCTTTTTCAAAATTTATGACAGAGGAAGAGCTTGACAATCTGGTAAGGGTAATGAAGGGCGAAAAGGGCGACTTGCTTCTTTTTGCGGCGGATAAAACCGAACTGGTATGGAATGTACTGGGTTCTCTGCGTACGGAGCTAGGAGAGGAGCTCGGACTTATAGACAAGAGCAGATTCAATTTCCTGTGGATAGTGGAATTCCCTCTTCTCGGCTGGAACGAGGAAGAAGAGAGGTTTGTTGCGGAGCATCATCCGTTTACCGCACCTATGGACGAGGATTGGAGTAAAGCGGATACCGATCCGGCATCCATAAGGGCAAAAGCCTACGATATAGTGTTAAACGGATACGAACTCGGCGGAGGCTCGGTAAGAATTTATCAAAATGATGTACAGGAAAAAATGTTTGAACTGTTGGGCTTTACTAAGGAAGAAGCACATAACAGATTCGGATTTCTTTTGGATGCCTTTAAGTACGGCGTGCCTCCTCATGCAGGACTTGCTTACGGTGTGGATCGCCTTGTTATGTTGCTTGCGGGTGCGGAAAATATAAGAGAAGTTATAGCATTTCCTAAGAATAAGGACGCGGTGGATCTTATGCTCGGTTCTCCGGGTACTGTGGATTTAAAACAGCTGGAAGAGCTTGGAATTGAAATTAAACATTGATATTTGCTTAATGACTGCCTTATAAGACCTGTTATCTATGGGCGGTCATTTTGACATGGAGGTAAGATGAAGGTAGTTGTTTCGGATTTTGGAGTTACAAAAGAGGGTAAAAGTGTACACGAGTACATACTGAAAAATGAGAGCGGAATGAGAGTATCCCTGCTGGATTTTGGAGCTATAATAAAAAATATGGAGGTAAAAGACAAGTCGGGGAAGCCGGTGGATGTGGTTCTCGGCTACGATAACTTGGCAGGCTACAGCGAAAATGCGGCGGCACTAGGAAGCTTTATAGGCAGGAATGCAAACAGGATAGGCGGAGCGAAGGTTACTATAGACGGAGTTGTCTACGAACTTGAAAAAAACAACGGAAAAAACAATCTTCACAGCGGTTCGGACCGGTCGCATTATAAACTTTTTGAAGCGGAAATAGTGGAGGAGGAATTTTCGTCCACGGTTACATTCAGCAGAACATTTCCCGACATGGAACAGGGATTTCCCGGAAATTTGGAAATGAATATAAGCTATACACTTACGGAAGAGAATGAATTTATAATAGAATACAGAGGAATTTCGGATAAGGATACGGTTATAAACCCTACCAATCACAGCTATTTCAACTTGAATGGAGAGGGAGATATACTTAATCACAGTCTGTGTGTGGATGCGGACTGCTTTACGGCTATTTCGGAGGATTTGATACCTACGGGAGAAATTTTGGAAGTAGACGGGACGCCTATGGATTTCAGAACTGCAAAGGAAGTGGGAAGAGATATAGGGGAGGATTATCTTTACCTGAAACTTGCAGGGGGATATGACCATAACTATGTACTTAACAACGGAGCCGGGGATGTAAAGAAGATAGCCGCTATAACAGGGGATAAGAGCGGCATAACTATGGAGATTATGACAGATTTACCGGGAATGCAGGTATACACGGCAAACTTTCTCACGGATACGAAGGGAAAAGAAGGAGCGGTATACAAAAAACATTCGGGAATTTGTTTTGAAACACAGTATTTCCCTAATGCCTGCAATGAAAAAAACTTCAAGACAAGCATAATAGCGGCGGGAGAAGAATATGTAAGCAGTACGGTGTTTAGGTTCAGGTAGTAAAAATTAGTCTGAAAGCAGGTTTAGATGCAGGGAAATTTATGGGGTAAGAGTAAACGAGGTCTGGAGTTATTTTGGTTTTTAGCAGTATTGTTGGTAGGGATTTTTTCCATATACAGCTTCATTACTCCTGTGCAAAAAGGGGAGATTTATGAGGAATTCGGAGAAAATGCGGTAGTTGTAATAAATGATGTCGTTCATGAAAATGTAACGGCAAACGGCTACAGACTTCGCTTTTTAAATAAGGGAGATGTGCTTTCCGTATATGCAAAGGTTCCTAAAGGAGCGCCGGGCGACAGCACCTTTGTATACCGTACATGGCACAGCAGCATAGATGTATATCTGGATGAAGAGCTGATATACACTTACGGAGTCGATAAGCTGGAGCAGGGGAAGATGGTAGGAAACGGCTATCATATAGTAAATCTTCCGAAGTCGGACAGCGAAGAGCCCGAGCTTAAAGTGGTCATACGAGTAAATGAGGACAGAGCCTTTGAAAATATAGAATTTTTCAAGCTGTACAAGGGTACTGACGCAATAGCCTTTGTAAGAGAGGTAATAGACATTTTTGTGCTTATAAGCGATGCCGTGGTGCTGTACGGAGTAATAGGAATGATAGCCTATTTCCTCTTTTCGCTTATAAAGCCCATACAGAGCAAATATCTGTTTTACTCCTTTGCGGCGGTGCTCTGCCTCGGAGTGAGGGGACATTCGGACTTCGGAATAAGACAGCTTTTCACGGGAGAATATGAAAATGCAAACTTCCTGCTTTTCATTTCGCTTTATTTCACGGGCTTTTTCTCGGTGCTTGCAATTGAAAACATAGATGACAATACTAAGAAAAACTGGCATATAAAGCTTATGAAGCTTGCCTACATAGTATCCATAGCGGTGAGCATAGTGTTGCATGTTCTGGATATTGCGCATATATCACAGCCGCTTCCGTTTTTCCAAATGTATGCATTTTTGCTCAGTATCTATGTAATTATCGTATTCGGAAGACAGTACAAGAGGCGCAGGCCGTATGAAAAAGTGCTCTGTCTGGGATACATGGCAGCCTCCGTAAGTGTTATTATGCAGATAGTATCATTTGAGTTTTTAAGGTTTACGGATGTAAAGCTGCTGGATAAAATATTTGTGACCATAGCTATGGTTATTCTGGTATTTACACCGCTGATAAGTCATTTTTACAGACTTTATGATGCATTATACTATGAACAGGAAGTTAAATTTTTAGAAGCAATCGCCTTTAAGGATGAGCTTACGGGACTGGACAACAGGTATTCCGGAACGGCATTTCTTTTGAAGCTTGTGAGTGCGGGCAGACCGTATTTTACGGTACTGTTCGACCTGAATAATTTGAAGAAAGTTAACGACGGATACGGTCATGAAAAGGGAGATGATTTGCTGAGGGGATTTTCCAATATTCTAAAGCTTTCATTTCCGGATAAAAATTGTATGAAGATGCGCCAGGGAGGAGATGAATTTCTGGTGGTTATGGATACGGATGACGAGGCGGAGGCACTTTCGTACATTGAGGAGATGGAAAGACAAATAGCAAAAGCCAATAAAGGGGCGACACAGGCGGAGATGATAAGCACGGCTTACGGTATGGCATACTCGGAAGAAGTGGACGGAACGGACTATCATGAGGTGCTGAAACTTGCAGATATGCGCATGTATGAGAACAAAAAAATGATGAAGGGGCTTGTTTAGGCTGCAGGAGTAAAAGGTATGAAGCTTTATAAAAGATAACTAAAAAGGGGGAGTATCTTTGGAAGGAAATAATACAAGAATGCTGCATGGCTACCCTGTGATTGACGGATATACAGGGGCAGCCTCTATACCTAAGTATCAGACATCTACATTTGACCAGAAAAGCTGCTATGTGGACGGCAAAAAATACAGCTATTCAAGGTTCGGAAATCCTACCGTACAGGCTCTTGAGAGCGCGGTAGCCAAGCTTGAGGGTGCGGACTATGCTTTTGTATTCTCCTCGGGGATGGCGGCAATAAGCAATGTGCTCCTGCTTGCGGGCGCAGGAGGGCATATTATATTTCCCTGCGAGGTATACGGAGGAACTTTCCAGTTTGCATGGGAAGTTATGCCCAGGCTAAATATGGAGGCGACTTTTGCAGACTATGACGATTTGGAAGGGCTTGAGAGGTTAATAAAGCCGAACACGAGGATTTTATACATAGAAACCCCGTCGAACCCGCTCTTAAAAGTATCGGATATAAGAAAGCTTGTAGCACTGGCAAAAAAATACAATCTTATAACCGTTGCGGACAATACCTTTATGACTCCGCTGTATCAAAGACCTTTGGAACTTGGGGTTGATATAGTGGTGGAAAGTATGACAAAATTTATAAACGGACATAGCGATGTAGTTGCAGGGATGGTAGCCACAAACGGAGAGAAGTTTGTAGGCTGTCTGAGCCTGTTTCAAAGAAACTTCGGTGCGATTATGGGGGTTGAAGATGCGTGGCTGGTGCTTAGAGGGATGAAAACTATGGGGCTTCGCATGGAAAAATCGGTGTCAAATGCGGCAGCCATAGCGGAGTTTTTATCCGGGCAGAAAAAAATCAGAACAGTTTACTACCCCGGCTCGACAGCCTGCAGGTATTATGATGTGCATAAAAGTCAGGCAAGCTCGGGAGGCTCGGTACTTTCCTTTGAATTTTACAGCAAAGAGGATATGGACAGATTCATAGACAGGATAAAGATACCTATCTTTGCGGTAAGCCTCGGCGGAGTGGAGTCTATTATTTCACATCCGGCAACAATGTCACACAAGTGTATGCCTAAAGAGGAAAGACTGAAGCATGGGGTAAGAGATGAGCTTCTCAGATTATCCTGCGGCATTGAAGATATTGAGGACCTTATAAGAGATTTAGAGGCGGCGTTGGAGGATTAGGGCTGCCGCCTTTGAATATAAGCAAAAATGAACCCTCTCCAAGTTACGGAGAGGGTTCAAAATATTTTATTTAGTGCCGTAAATTCGGTCGCCGGCATCGCCAAGTCCCGGAAGGATATATCCGTTGCTGTTAAGCTGTCTGTCTACAGCCCCTATGTAGATGTCGATGTCAGGATGTGCTTTTTCAAGGGCGGCTATTCCCTCAGGAGCGGCTATGAGGCAGAGGAAGCGTATGCTCTTTATTCCCCTTGCCTTAAGGCGGTTTATTGCGGCTATTGCCGAGCCTCCCGTAGCAAGCATAGGATCTACAACGAAGATATCTCTCTCCTCCGCATCCTTAGGAAGCTTGCAGAAGTACTCGACAGGCTCTAAGGTTTCTTCATTGCGATACATTCCTATGTGGCCGACCTTGGCATTAGGTATGAGATTCAATATTCCATCCGCCATGTGAAGTCCTGCACGAAGAATAGGCACTATGCAGAGCTTTTTGCCTGCGATTTCTTTAACCAGGGTTGTTTCAAGAGGGGTTTCTATCTCTTTGTCGGCAAGCGGCAGATTTCGGGTAGCTTCGTAACAAATGAGCATTGCAATCTCCGAAACGAGGTCGCGAAATTCTTTTGTAGAAGTATCCTTTATCCTCATGATTCCGATTTTATGCTGTATCAGCGGGTGATCCATAACAACAACTTTTGACATAATATCCTCCTAGCTTAAATATAACATTTTTACTCCAGTAAATTTTAATTCAATTTTATGATAATTACAAGGGAAAAGATAAAAAAACAGCCTGCAAACAATTCCGTTTGTAAGCTGTTTTTATAGTTGTGAGGTATTACTGTACCGGCTTAAGTGCACCCTCGATTTCGCCAAGAGCCTTAGCTCCGCCCTCTACAGTAAAGATTTTGCTCTTGTCAATTCCGCTCTCTGTAAGTATCTTAGTTGTTTTTTCAGCGCCTCTCTTGCCTGAATTGCAAACTATATAGATATTTTTTCCGTCATTAACCTTTGCGGCATATTCCTTCATGCCCGCCTCAAGTGATGTATCCTCAAGAGGGAAGATTGCCTGCCAGTCGGAGCCTTCTATAGCGCCTGCCTTATATTTATCCTCTTCTCTTACATCAACAATGTGACCGTCAGTAACCTTAAGAACCTCCTCAGCAGAGATATACTGATAGGTAACTGCCGACGAAGCTGCATTTGAAGCGGTTGTTGATGCGGTCTTTGAAGCGGTTGTTCCCGTGCTGCTTCCGCAACCTGAAACAAGCGAAGCTGTACCTACAGTAAGTGCAAATGCTGTAAATAAAGCAGCAATTTTTCTGTTTTTCATTTTAATTCTCCTTTTCCTTTTGTAAACCCGGCTGGATTAACCAATTAACAACAGTAAATATAAATATCATAAAAGTCAATTAAAGTCAAATAGAATTTTACTATATAAGGAACAAAATATAAAAATAAACAATAAAAAAATGATGTCCGAGATTTGTGCCGGCATTTTATACAAGGAAGGAATTGAGGTTGTTTTCAGAATTTGATAGTAAATTTACTATCAATGCCTTCTGTGGTAAAATAAAAGACAAAATAATGAATGCAGTCAGCTGATGCTTACAGTAGCGAAGGATTACTTTCGTGCAGGAACTTGGCGGACTGTCGGGGAGGGGTAAAATGAAAAAGTATTCAAACGGCAAGTCGATTTATCTTATTTTAATACTGATTTTTACAGTATGTTTCAACCAAAGTGCTGTATCTGCGGCGGAAAAAAGAGTAACTCTTTCCATGGTGGGAGATGTGCTCCTGCATACGCCTGTGGTAAAGGCTTCCGATGACGGCAAGGGGGGATATGATTTCAAGCCGATTTTTAAAAATCTCAAGAATGTTATCGAGAGCTACGACATAGCTATAGTAAATCAGGAAACGATACCGGGTGGGAAAGAACTGGGGATAAGCGGATATCCCGCATTCAATGCCCCTTATGAGATAGGGGATGCGATAGCCGACGGCGGATTTGATATAGTCCTGCACGCCAACAATCATGCGCTTGACAGGGGGAAAAAGGGAGTTGTAAACACTCTTAAGTATTGGAAAAGCAAGCACCCTTTGCTGGCGGTTCTAGGCATGTACGGAAACAAAAAAGACAGTGAAAAAATATATGTGGCGGAAAAGAACGGAATAAAGATTGCCATCCTCAATTACACCTACGGGACAAACGGAATAAAGCCTCCGGCGGATATGCCGTTTGCAGTAAACTATCTGGAGAAGGCTCGAGTTGAAGCCGACATTAAAAAAGCAAGGAGAATGGCGGATTTTGTAGTTGTCTGCCCGCATTGGGGAACAGAGTACAATATGGGGATATCGGACTATCAGAGATACTGGACCGATATATTTTTGAAAAACAAGGTGGATCTGGTTATAGGAGCTCATCCTCATGTTATAGAGCCGATAGAATGGGTAAAAGACAAGAAGACGGGGCACAGGATGTTAGTGTATTATTCTCTTGGAAACTTTGTAAATGCGACAGCCATGACAGGTGCGATAGGTAACCGATATATAGGGGGTATGGCGGAGGTTACAATAATTAAAGAGGGAGAAGACAGGGCAAGAGTCGGCGAATACGGCATAACCGCGCTGCTTGCGCACAGAGAGGACAAGAGAAACGGTTTTGCGGTATATAAGCTTTCAGAGTATACGGAAAAGCTGATGAGCAAGCATCAGGCAAGAACGGTTCACAAAGGATTCAACCTGAAATACTGTATAGATATTTGCAATAAAGTCTGGGGAGGGCTTTGGAAATAAAGCGTGCTTGTGCTTAAAAAAGTACAAAAAATGGCTTATTTAAGCGGTTTTATGTACTAAAAGCAAAACATGAACAAAATCAATTGACATTAAATTGTGCGTAATTTATATTAGCATCAAGAACCCATTGAAACAATCTGAGGATTAAGAAAAGAGGTTAATGATGAGAGAAGAATGGAACGGCTTTAGACCGGGAGTGTGGGAAAGAGAAGTAAATGTGCGTGATTTTATTCAGAAAAATTACACCCCTTATGAGGGAGATGAAAGCTTCCTTGCAGGCCCTACCGAAAGGACTAAAGAGCTTTGGGCGGAGGTTATGGAGCTTACCCGCGAGGAGCGTGAAAAGGGCGGTGTTCTGGATATGGATACCGATATCGTGTCTACCATTACTTCACATGGCCCTGCATATTTAGATAAAGAAAAAGAAACAATAGTCGGATTTCAGACGGACAAACCTTTTAAGCGTTCGCTACAGGTAAACGGCGGTCTTAAGATGGCTATGAAAGCTTGTGAGAGCAATGGATATAAGGTACATCCGAATATAGTGGAATTTTATTCCAAATACAGAAAAACGCATAATGACGGTGTCTTTGACGCATATACGGCGGAAATGAGGGCTTGCCGCAACAGTCACATAATAACGGGGCTTCCGGACTCCTACGGACGCGGGCGTATCATCGGAGATTACAGAAGAGTTCCGCTCTACGGTGTAGATATGCTTATAGAGCAGAAAGAAAAAGAGAAAGAAACCACTAGGTCGACTATGTACTCGGACATAACCAGACTTCGTGAGGAGCTTTCAGAGCAGATAAGGGCGCTGAAAGAGCTGAAAGAGCTTGGAAAGATTTACGGTTTCGATATCTCCGCTCCGGCAACCAATACTCAGGAGGCGATACAGTGGCTGTATCTGGCTTATCTCGCGGCGGTTAAGGAGCAGAACGGTGCGGCTATGAGCCTTGGGCGTACTTCCACTTTCATAGATGTATATGCGGAGAGGGATTTGAAAAACGGAACATTTACGGAAGAGCAGATACAGGAGTTCATAGACCACTTTGTAATGAAGCTCCGCTGTGTTAAGTTTGCAAGAACCCCTGATTACAACGAGATATTTTCGGGAGATCCTACCTGGGTTACCGAGTCGATAGCGGGAATGGGCATAGACGGAAGGACTATGGTTACAAAATCAAGTTTCAGATATCTCCATACCCTGTCAAATCTCGGAACGGCGCCTGAGCCTAACCTTACGGTACTGTGGTCGGTAAAGCTGCCTGAAAACTTCAAGAGATTTTGCGCAAAGACCTCTATACTTTCTTCTTCCATACAATATGAAAACGATGACCTCATGAGAGTAAGCCATGGCGATGATTACGCTATAGCCTGCTGCGTATCTTCTATGAGGCTCGGAAAGGAAATGCAGTTCTTCGGAGCAAGAGCAAATCTTGCAAAGTGCCTGCTGTACGCTATAAACGGCGGTGTAGACGAGGTTTCCGGCAAGCAGGTTGCGCCTAAGTTCAGACCGATTACCGGCGATTATCTGGAGTTCGACGAAGTTTGGGAAAAATTTAACGATATGATGGAATGGCTTGCGGGAGTTTATGTAAACTCGTTAAATATCATCCATTATATGCACGATAAATATTGCTATGAAAGATTGCAGATGGCTCTGCATGATAAGAATGTACACAGATGGTTTGCCACAGGTATAGCAGGGCTTTCAGTAGTGGCGGACTCTCTTTCGGCTATAAAATATGCTAAGGTTAAGGTTATCCGCAATGAGGCGGGTATAGCGGTTGACTATGAAACCGAGGGAGATTTCCCTAAGTACGGCAATGATGATGACAGAGTAGATCGGATTGCATATGACATAGTCGATGTGTTTATGGGCTATATAAAGAGAAATCACACCTACAGAAATTCAGTACCTACAACTTCGATACTTACCATCACATCCAATGTGGTTTACGGCCGTGCAACAGGCTCGACACCTGACGGACGAAAGATAGGCGAGGCATTCGCTCCGGGCGCGAACCCTATGCACAGGCGTGATACAAAGGGAGCTATGGCAAGTCTAAGCTCGGTAAGCAAGCTTCCGTTCAGCGAGGCGCAGGATGGAATTTCCAACACATTTTCAATAATTCCGGATGCGCTTGGAAAGGGCGACAAAATCTTCTTCGGCGATGCAATAGAGTTTGACAACAAGATTGACTGTGCCTGCGACGGTCCAAATGTTATTATCCCCGAGGGTGAATAATAAAGACGGTAACGATGACAGTTCGCTTGCGGCGGACACTTTGAAAGGAGATATTTATGGCAGTTAGTGAAGCTCAGATTGACAATCTTGTAAATCTTATTGACGGATATGCGGAAAAGGGAGGACATCACTTAAATGTAAATGTATTTACAAAGGAAACTCTCTTAGAGGCACAGGCGCATCCTGAGAAATATCCTCAGCTTACGGTGCGTGTGTCGGGATATGCGGTAAACTTTGTAAAGCTCACAAAGGAGCAGCAGGACGAAGTAATTACAAGAACATTCCACGACGGTATAAATTAAAATTTAAGGCTGTCACGCTGAAGCACTTTCGGTGTGGCAGCCTTTTAATAAAAGTCTATGCAGGATGCAGGAATTAACCTATACACAAGTTAAGTGAGGTATTATGGGAGCAGAAGAGATAAGAGGAAGAGTACACTCTATAGAAAGCTTCGGTACGGTTGACGGACCGGGCACAAGGTATGTAGTGTTTTTAAAAGGCTGTCCGCTTAGATGTAAATACTGTCACAACCCCGATACATGGGCATTTGACGGAGGCACTGAAATGACCGTGGAGGAAATATTTAAGGGGTATTATTCCAAAAAGGAATTTTACAGAAAGGGAGGCATAACCTGCACGGGAGGAGAGCCGCTTGCCCAGATGAAATTTGTGACTGCAGTTTTCAGAAGGGCGAAAGAGGAAGGAATACATACCTGTCTTGATACCTCGGGGGCATACTATCCGTTAAAGCCAGAAAACAGGTATACAGCAGAAGAGGAGTATTTAAACAGTGCCGTCTATAAAAGTTATGAGAGCAGACTGAAAGAATTTGAAGAGCTGTTCGCCGTTACGGATATGGTACTGCTTGACATAAAGCACTCCGATCCGGAGGGGCACAGGGAGCTTACCAAAAGCCCTTTAGAGCCCGTGCTGGCATTTGCAAAGGCGCTTGAAAGCCGCAACATACCTGTTATAGTAAGACATGTGGCGGTTCCCGGCATAACCTTCAATCAGAAAGGGCTAAGGGGAATAGGAGAGATAATTGCAGGGCTTTCCAATGTTGTAGGGCTTGAGGTGCTGCCTTACCATACAATGGGAGTAAATAAGTATAAGGAACTGGGAATAGAGTATCCGCTTGAGGGAGTTTCAAACCTTTCCGGTAAAGAGGCGGAAGCAGCCAAGAATATGATATTGCAGACCATGCGTGAAAAGAGGGCTGAAAACAGAAAGAATTAGAGCAAGCCTATTGAAAATACGACAGATAACTAGTATAGTAATACTGTTGGAGTGTGCCTGCGATTAGTTTTGCAGCTACAACAGCCGAAAATTTTTAAGAAAATGATTAGAAACTTAGTGCGGAGGGGTACTATGAACGAAATGAAATTTTTAAATTCCGGTCTGGAGGTTGTAAAAGAGATTGCAATCCAAGGGAAAGCAAAGGAGAAAATGCCGTTTTTTAAACTTGCGCTTTTGGGAATTTTAGCGGGTATTTTTATTGCCTGCGGAGCTTCCGCCAGCAGTGTGGCGGCACATACGGCGGAGAATGTGGCTGTGGCAAAACTTCTTGCGGGAGTTGTCTTTCCCGTAGGCTTTATGATGGTGGTTTTAATAGGCGGAGAGCTTTTCACGGGTAAAAGCCTTCTTATAATAGGAGTTTTGGACAAGAAGCACGGTGCGGCGATATTTATAAAAATGCTGGTATGTACATTTGTGCTGAATATGGTAGGAAGTGTTTTTTTTGCATTTCTTGTGTTTTCAAGCGGTCAGTTTAATTATTCAGGAGGACTGTTGGGAGCATATACTATAAAGGTTGCTCTCGGAAAGGTAAACATTCCTTTCGGTACAGCCTTTGTTTCCGGAATTTTATGTAATATTTTCGTATGCTTTGCAATACTTGCGGTAGGTGCGGCAAAGGACGCCATAGGCAAGATATTTGCGGCATTTATACCTATTATGGCATTCGTAGTCAGCGGATACGAGCATTCAGTTGCGAATATGTACTACATACCGGCAGGTATGATGGCTGCAACAAATGAAAAGTTTGTCGCAAAGGCGGCGGAAGTCTACGGCATTACAAAAGAGCAGCTTGCAAACCTTAATATAAGCGGTTTCTTAATAAACAATGAAATCCCGGTAACTCTCGGGAATATAGTCGGCGGAGCTGCAATTGTCGGTGTGATGATGTACCTTATATATAAGAATGATATGAATAAATAGACAGTAAGAAAAATATGGAGATAGCCGCTGAAAGCAGCTATCTCCATTGGTTTATCAGGTTACATAAGCCGTATCGGAATTAAATCTTCTCGCTCTTTTCTATGCTTAAAAACTCCTCCATAATTTTAACATATTTTGAAGCCGCTTCATTGTTTTCAGCTTCCGCAAAAATTCTGAGGACAGGCTCCGTGCCTGAAAATCTGGCTATTATCCAGGAGTCATCGTTAAAAACTATCTTGAGACCGTCTGAATAATAAATCTTTTCAACATTGTCATAGTCAGGAACTTTTTTGTCGTCATATAACAGCTTTACAAGCTGAGCCTTTCTTTCAGGTGTAAACTTATAGTCATTTTCCGAGAATACGAACGAGCCGAACTTATCATTAAGCTCGCTTACCAGCTCACTTATCTTCTTCTTCGTCACACACATCATCTCTATGAGGAGGGCGGCGGCGTATATGCCGTCCTTACCCTGTATATGGCCTTTTACGGTAAGACCTCCGCTGGACTCGCCACCTATTATTGCATCGTGTTCCTCGATTCCTGCCGATATGTACTTGAAGCCTACCTTCGTTTCTACACATTTTTCTCCGTATTTCTCAGCTATTCTGTCCAGCATATGGGTGGTGGCTATATTTCTTATAACGGCACCCTTCCAACCCTTAAATTCCAGAAAGTAATAATAAAGCAGGCAGAGCAGGGTGTTAGGATGTATAAAATTGCCGAGTTCATCTATAATGCCTATACGGTCTGCATCGCCGTCGGTAGCTACACCGAGATTGTAGTATTTATGCACGACAAGATCCATAAGCCTGTGCAGAGAGGCTGAAGCGGGGCTCGGCAGTCTTCCTCCGAAAAGGGTGTCATGCTGGCCGTTTATAATGGCAGTTTCACATCTGGTGGTTGAAAGCAGGGTAATAAGTGCATTTTCAGAAACACCGTACATCGGATCTATAGCAACTCTCAGATGGGCTGCTTTTATGGCTTCGGTGTCTATGGAGTCTAAAATAGAGTCGATGTATTCGTTAAACGGATAAATCCTCTCAAACAGCGGAGTATTTACAATCTCATAGAATTGCTTTGTATTCTTCAGCACTTCTTCACTAACGGAATTTGCAAGCGCGGAAACCTTGTCGGTAACCTCTACAGAGGCATCTCTGCCGCCTTTTGTAAATATTTTTATTCCGTTGTAAGTGGCAGGATTGTGGCTTGCGGTTACAGCTATGCCGTATTCCGCCCCGGTAAGCTTTACAGCATACATGATAAGAGGGGTAGGGGATGAACCGTCTATAAAAAGAGATTTGATATTGTGGCTTGCGAGCGCCTCCATGAACCAATAGCAAGCCTCTTTAGACAAAAAGCGGCGGTCATAGCCTATAACCACCTTATCCCCCGTCATCATAGAACTGAGGGCGTGGGCTATCCTGTGAATATTATTTCTGGTAAACTTATCTCCTATTATTTCTCTCCAGCCGCCTGTTCCGAAACTTATCATACATACCTCCCGTTATTTATATATAAGACCTCAGAAAGATTGCATACCACCCCCTGCGAGAGAGAGCCGCAAGCAACTCCTTGTTATAATTTACCATAAAATTCAAGAATTTCAATACATTGCAGGATTTTGAACAAAAATGCAGTTTTAGCTACTTGTGAGTGTAAAAATATTTTGATAATCTGAACTTATCGTAAAAAACTCATAAATGGAGGGAATGAAAATGAAAAAAATTCTTACATCATTGCTAAGTCTAAGTCTTGTTGCTTCACTTACGGCTTGTGGAAATGCCGGTACAAGTACGGGAAGTACGGGAAGCACCGCTGCAGGCGGAAGCGGGAACTCGATTACCGTGTACTCGCCTCATCCTGCTGAAACTATCAACCTTCTGGTGCAGGAGTTTGAAAAAAAGAATAATATTAAGGTGGATGTTGTTGCAGCGGGTACAGGAGAACTTTTAAAGAGAGTTGAGTCTGAAAAAGACAATCCTTTAGGCGATGTACTTTGGGGAGGCGGAGCGGAGTCCCTGCAGGCTTACGGAGAGTATTTCGAACCGTATAAATCGGCGGAACTCAGCAACATAGACTCCAAGTACTATGCTAAGGACAATACATGGACAGGAGAAAGTCCGCTTCCTATGGTTATTTTATACAATACGAACCTCGTTTCCGATGAAAATGCAATAACCTCATGGAAGGATGTATTAAAGCCTGAATTTAAGGGAAAGATAGCCATGGCGGATCCTGCAAAGAGCGGTTCGGCATATACAATTCTTGTTACCATGCTTACAGCCTACAAAGATCAGAATGACGGCTGGGATTTTATAAAAGAGTTTTATGCAAACCTTGACGGTAAGATTCTTTCAAGCTCATCTGGTGTTTACAAAGGTGTTGCAGACGGAGAGTATGCCCTCGGACTTACTCTTGAGAAAGAAGCAATCAAGCTTGTAAATGCAGGCTCTCCTGTAAAGATAGTGTATCCTAGTGAGGGAACATCGGCAGTTCCTGACGGTGTAGCCATCATAAAGGGCTCGAAGAATATTGAAAATGCCAAAAAATTTGTAGACTTCGCTCTCAGCAAAGAAACTCAGAGTCTTATGAGCTCACAGCTCAGTCGTCGTTCCATAAGAAACGATGTGGAGGCTCCAACGGGACTTAGCGCTTTATCTGAGATAAAGATGGTCGATTATGACTTTGATGCGGCTGCGGCAAGTAAGGAAGAGATACTTAATAAGTGGAAAGATGTATTAATCGGAAAGTAGTTGGAAAGTATACTGCTGACGGTCGCAGAAAGCCGGCAGTTTAAGAGCATAATTTTAATTATAATAAGTTTGCTGTAGGAGTAACCGCCTACAGCAAATATTTTAGAAGGAGATATATGAGCACAGTTGTAAAAATAGATAAGGTAACTAAAAAATACGGGGATTTTACAGCCATCGATGAGATGAACTTTACCATAAAGGATGGGGAATTTTTTACTCTGCTCGGACCTTCCGGCTGCGGGAAAACCACTTTACTCAGGATGATAGCCGGATTTAACTCCATAGAGGCGGGAAGTATACTTTTCAATGAAAAGGTAATCAACAACACCCCGGCAAATAAGAGAGATATAGGCATGGTGTTTCAGAATTATGCCATTTTCCCTCATCTCAGCATATATGAAAATGTAGAATACGGTTTGAAAATAAGGGGAATACCCAAGGCTGAAAGAGAAGAAAGGATAGATGAAGTTCTTAAGATAGTCCAGATAGAGAATTTAAAAGACAGGATGCCCGATAA
Organism: Catonella sp.; assembly: GCA_041855085.1. GTDB lineage: Bacteria > Bacillota > Clostridia > Lachnospirales > Lachnospiraceae > Catonella. The sequence goes on along the minus strand of JBHADN010000235.1, from coordinate 3,721 downwards.
GCTCTCGGGAGGTCAGCAGCAGAGAGTTGCTCTGGCAAGAGCTATAGTTATTCGTCCTAAAATACTGCTTATGGACGAGCCGCTGTCCAATCTGGATGCTAAACTCAGAGTACAGATGAGAACTATTATTAAAAAAATTCAACGTAAGCTCAATATTACAACGGTGTATGTAACTCATGACCAGGAGGAGGCTCTTGCAATAAGCGACAGAATTGCGGTTATGAACAAGGGCTATATTATGCAGATAGACACCCCGAGCGTCATTTACAGACAGCCTGCAAACAGCTTTGTGGCGGGCTTTATAGGCATATCGAATTTTATGGAGGCGGAGGTGCTTGCAGACAACAGCCTCAGAGTGGAAAACTACGAGTTTGCACCTGAGTTTAATGCAAACGGCAGCAAGAAGGTCATGATTTCGATAAGACCTGAGCAGATAAAGATATCTGAAGATTTATCAAAGGGTATAGTCGGAGATATCATACTGTCCACATTCCTCGGCGACTACATCTACTACGAGGTTCAGCTCGCAAACGGAGAGATAGTGGAAGTTCATGAATATACCGACAATACCGACACCATAAGACCGGAGGGAAAGGTAAGCCTTACCTTTGATGTAAACAAGATTTCCGTGTTTGATGAAAAGGGAGAGGAGAGATTGAATGGGTAAAGGGCATAGGTATGACTTTTGGACCATAGTAAGGATAGTGATATTTGTGCTGTTTGCCGTATTTCTGATATATCCTTTTGTGACTATGTTTTCCAAAAGCTTCATAGGAAGTGACGGAAAATTTACATTTGAGAATTTTGCAAACTTTTTTAAGTATGAATATTATTATCAGACGCTTATAAGGTCGCTTATTGTATCTTCGCTTACCACATTTTTTGCGGTAATTATAGGCGTGCCTCTTGCGTATGCATTCTCAAGATTTAAGCTTTACGGCTCTAAGCTTGTAAATGTAATGATAATTATGTCCCTTATGTCGCCTCCGTTTATAGGTGCTTATTCGTGGATAATGCTGCTTGGGAGAAACGGAGCAATAACAAAGGCATTGCAGGCGATTGGAATTAACTTCCCGTCTATTTACGGTTTTTTGGGTATTATAATAGTATTTACCCTGAAGCTGTACCCTTTTGTGTTTTTATATGTAGCGGGAGCTTTAAACAGTATAGACTCATCGCTTGAAGAGGCGGGCGAGAATCTGGGAGCAGGTAAATTTAAAAGACTTATGACGGTTACATTTCCGGTTATAAAGCCTACCATAGCGGCGGGGGCTATTATGGTGTTTATGTCAAGTCTTGCGGACTTCGGTACTCCTATGCTTATAGGAGAGGGCTATAAGGTGCTTCCCGTACTCGTCTATGAGGAGTACATGAGTGAAACCGGCGGAAATGCAGGCATGGCGAGTGCCCTCAGTATGATAGTGGTAGCCTGTTCGCTTACCGTGCTTCTGATACAGAAATTTATTGTAAACCGTAAAAATTACACTATGAGCGCTCTCAGACCGCCTGAAAAGAAAGAGCTTACGAGAGGAAAGAAGATAGGACTGTCACTTGTGATGTTCATCTTCGCACTTATTACCTTTTTACCTCAGATAGTGGTTATAATAACCTCGTTTATGAACACAAACGGTCCGTTGTTTGTAGAGGGCTTCGGTTTTGAAAGCTATAAGAGCATTTTCTTTAAGCTCGGCAGCAACATAACCAATACTTTCCTGTTTTCAACTGTAGCTATTTTTGTTATAATACTCTTAAGTGTACTTATTGCCTTTCTTATTACAAGGCGACGCGGGAAATCCGCAGACCTTATGGATGTGCTTGTTATGTTTCCTTATGTTATACCGGGAGCGGTACTCGGCATAAGCCTGCTTATTACATTTAACAAGGAACCTCTTCTTATAGCAGGCACTCCGCTCATTCTTATTATTGCCTACGTCATAAGAAAAATGCCTTATACGGTAAGGTCGTCGAGTGCCATTTTGCAGCAGATAGACAGCAGCGTGGAAGAAGCGTCTATAAGCCTTGGAGAAACTCCTATGAGGTCATTTTTCAAGGTAACGGTAAGAATAATGACGCCGGGTATCATAAGCGGTGCCATTCTCAGTTGGATAAGCACTATAAACGAGCTGAGTTCAAGCGTTATGCTTTATACCGGCAAGACGGCAACTATATCGGTTGCCATATATACGGAGGTTGTGCGCGCAAGTTTCGGAACGGCGGCAGCCCTGGCAAGTATACTTACCGTGGCGACACTTATTTCATTTGTTATTTTCCACATTATAAGTAAGGGTAAGGTTTCGGTAGTATAGGAGTGAAAATGTTTAGAGAGAAGATGGCGGGAAAGAGCTTTAAGAGGTATATTGCAGCCTGGATTATGGGATTCGCATTTATCCTTACTGTGCTTTTTGCCGGCTTCTCTCTTTTTTATACCTATATTTCGAGTACGAACTACGGCAAATTACATATAAACGAAGTTCTTCAGATAGCCGAGTCGGTATTTGAGGGCGCGATTGACGATTTCAGCAGCAAGCTTGAAACTCTTTCAAATGACAGAGAGGTTGTCAGGAAAGTAAGCGGGGACGGTATCTGGGCAAGTGCTATATCAGATAAGCTGTATGCCTTGCTGGGAAATAATCACGAAGTAGTAAGCGTGCATCTGGTAAGCAGGACGGGAGAGATATCCTATTCTACAAAATCAATTCCGAATATGTACAATCCTGCAAAATTTTCGTATTTAAGTATTTTCAACGGGGACGATAATTCTTTCGGAGTTTCGCTGTATCCTAATATATTCGAATGGAACAACCGTATGTCCAATGCCTTTTCTCTTGTGAAAAAAGTCTATTACAACAATGAGCTTACAGGCTATATAATTATGGATTTTTCGGTAAACTATCTGAAAAAAATATTTGAAAGTTTTGAGGAGAGTTATCCGAGCCGGATAAAAATTGCCATATTTTCGGGAAATGGCAGCGGAATATACAACAATACGGATTTTACCAACAGGAATGTAAGAATAAATTCTTTATTTGTAGAGAGAAACAAAGAACTGATAGACAGGGATTATCTGTATGAGAGCCGCAACAGCAGAAAAAATGACATAGTATATATGGGCTTTATGGAAAAGAAGTATGTAAAATCGGACATAAGGCTGCTGTCTATTGCCATACTTTCAGCTCTTATACCCACAATATTGATTACTCTGTGCATAATGTTCATTCTCACAAACCGAATAGTAAAGCCTATCAACAGGCTTGTTAAAAAAGTATCGGAAACAAAGGAAGCAGATTTTCCCTTGGAGTATACTGCGGAGAGCATAGAGGAAATAAAGACCATTGAAAGTGCATTTCACAGTCTTATTCAACGCATAGAGGGCTATCACAAGAATGACATGGAAAAGGTTGAGCAGCTCAGGATAGCGGAGGTAAAGGCTCTGCAGTCACAAATAAATCCGCATTTCTTATACAATACCCTTGATGCTATAAAATGGGAGGCTAAATTAAACAAACTGGATAAAATAGCCAGAATAGCGACGGAGCTAGGCGGCGTACTTAAATACGGCATTAATCTGAACAGTTCCGTAGTAACGGTAGAGGAGGAGCTTAAGCTCATAAAAAGCTATATTTATATCCAGAAAGAGCGATACGGGAACAGGTTTGTCTTTTTGGAAAATATTGATAAAGAGGTGTATGAATGTTTTCTTCCCAAACTTCTCCTGCAGCCT
>JBHADN010000234.1:0-8017 GCA_041855085.1 Catonella sp. | reverse complement strand
ATCATCTTGACAAGCGTCTTGTTGACGATGGTCTCCTTGCTGCGGATCACCCGGTTCACATAGGGAGCGGACGTTTCGATTTCCTTCGCCAGCTTTGCCTGGGTGATTCCGGCTTCAATACAATTCCGATCATCTGCCCAAACCGGGGCAGTTCTTCGGAATCCCTTGATTTCAAGCATTTTCTATACTGTTTAGTCCTTAACCCGTGACATCAGTACTACCGTCTCCACATGCACCCCCCTCGGGAACTGGTCCACAGCCTGCACACAGCTTAGCCGGTATCCCCCTTCCCTGCAAAGCACCTTTAAATCCCTCGCAAGTGTTGCCGGATCGCAGGAAACATATACTACTCTTTCAGGGCTGTGCCTTATTATTGTTCCGAGCAGCCTTTCGTCGCAGCCCTTTCTTGGAGGATCAATAACTATAACATCCGGCTTGGGCAGTTTCTCTGCCTCTTCCTCCGCCTTGCCTGCCGTAAAAAAAACATTTTCTATGTTGTTTACAGCCGCATTTTCTTTTGCATTCTCTACTGCCGCCTCCACTATCTCCACGCCATACACTTTCCCCGCATTTCTTGCCAGAAACAAGCTGATAGTGCCTATGCCGCAGTACAAATCCCAGACCGTTTCTTTTCCGGTAAGATTTGCAAACTCCAGCGCCACATTATACAGCTTACCTGTCTGTGCGGGATTTACCTGGTAAAATGACGGCGGCGATATCTTAAAACGAATATCCTCTATAAAATCCGTTATATAAGGCTCTCCGTATATACAGTTAAAAATATCCCCAAAGATAACATTGGTATCCTTTTTATTGATATTTATGCAAATGCTTGCTATGCGTACATCTTTCCTGCTTCCAAAGCTTTCAAGCAGCATTCGGATAAAATGCTCGGAATGAGGAAGGCGGTTTCCGTTTATTACAACACAGACTCCCAGCTCTCCCGTTGCAAAGCCCTTTCTTATCATGATATGTCTTACAAGTCCTGAGGCTTTCCCGTTCTTTCCTCCGGCAACGCCCTTTTCTTCGTAGGCGGACACCTTGTATTTTTCCATAAATGCTCTTAACACACCGACTATTATTTCGCACTCCTCCGCCTGTATGTAGCACTTTAGAGTATCTATTATTTCATGACTGCGGTTTGCATAAAATCCGGTAACTATATTCCCCTCTCTGTCCGTACCCACAGGGAATTGAGCTTTATTTCTATAATGAAGAACCTCCTCACAGCCTATTATCTCCCTCATAGGTATCTCTTCATCGCTAAATCCGCCTATCCGCTTTATACAGTTAAAAACCTTGTCCTGCTTAAAACTAAGCTCCGCCTCATAGGACAGGTGTTGGAACTGACACCCTCCGCACCGCCTCGATATAGGACAGACAGGCTCTATCCTGTCCGCCGACGGCTCTATAATGCTTTCGCATTTCGCATATCCGAAGCTTTTTCCGACCTTTGTTATTCTTGCCTTTATCTTATCTCCGGGTACGGTATCCTTTACAAAAAAGGTATAACCATTTGCATGAGCTATACCCTCTCCCTCGCTTCCGACAGCCTCTATCGAAAGCTCCATACTTTCGTTTTTTTCAAACATACCTGCTTCCACCTGTTACTTACTGCCGGCCATCCGCCAAATATCAAACCTTGCCTACAGCTTTGAATTGGTCGATATCCTTATATTTGACTCAAACATTTTGTTATATCCGAGCCAGTCGGTTCTGCCCTTATTTGTTTCAACAATCTCCGTAAATGTTTCCATCTTTGCATCCATATTGTCCGCGAGGCTGAGCGCAAATGCCTCCATGAGCGCAGGGAGCTTCGGAGAGCCGAACTCCAGAGAGCCATGATGTGCCAATATGCAATGCAACAGCTCGTCCGCCTGCTTTCTCGGAAATCCCTCTATAGTATTTATTTTTTCGCTTACCATATTTGCGCCTATGTAAATGTGCCCCAGAAGCTGTCCCGAATCCGTATAATCATTTGTCGGAAATCTTCCAAGCTCCACCATTTTGCCTATATCGTGCAGCGGAGCCGCCGTTATGAGCAAATCCCTGTTCAGTACGGGATACTGCTTCGACATAAAATCACAAACCCTTAAAACACCCAGCGAATGCTCTAAAAGCCCTCCTACAAAGCTGTGGTGTACCGTCTTTGCCGCTGAATGTTTCTTAAAATCATCCGCAAATGCCGCATCTCTGAAAAATAAATCAAGCAGTTTCTTATAAAACGGCATTTTTACAGTATCCAAAATGCTTAAAAGCTCTTCGTACATCTCTTCCCTGTTGTACCTTGAGGTAGGGATATAATCCGCTATGTCATATTCCCCCTCATCACACCTTCTCGCCCTTATAATTTTGCCCTGCAATGCTCCCATGTATATGGAAACCTGCCCCTGTACATATACAAAATCCCCTCCGGCAAAGTCCTCTATCCCGTTTGAATTTGTATCCCATACCTTTGCATCAAGCTGACCTGTCTTATCCTGCAGCATAAGCGAGTAGTAAGGCTTATCCGTCTTGCTTCTAAGCTCTTTTTTCTCCTTACAGAAATAAACCCCGTTAAGCTGTTCGCCGTCCTTTATATCCTTTATATATCTCATTTTATTCCTCTGCTATCTCCTATCTCTACATCTATTTCAAGCTTTTTGCCTTCATTTCTGCTGATTCTGTACACCAGTACCCTTACTCTGTCTTTCGGCTTTTTGCTCTCAAGCACGCTTTCATAAGTTTTCGTACTCTCAATATGCACACCGTCTATCTCATATATTATATCCCCTTCTTTAAGCCCCGCCTTTTCTGCCGGAGAATCTTTCGACACGCTTTCTATGAGAACTCCTCCCGATATCCCCGTTTTGTCCTCAGCTCCCTCAAATTTTTTGGACTTTATTCCGATATAAGGCTGTGCTTCATCATTTATCATTCTCTCAAGAAAATACATAATTTTAGGAATGGCAATAATCTTGGTCGCCTCCCCGCTTCCCTTTGCCATTATTCCTACTATATTCCCGTCAAAATCGGCAAATAAAGCATTCCCGTCCTTAGCTATGGCAATATCCGTAAAAACCGCTGTAAGACTGTAATCCTCTACACTTTCCAGTCCGTCGGTTCCCGTTATTACCCCCGGCAAAACGGAATACATATTTCCGTTAGGGCTGCCTATGGCAATAAGCGGCTCTCCTATGCTGTGATAATAAGCGCTTCTGAACTTAAGCGGCTCTATAGTTTCTTTCTTAGGTATACCTCTCAGATTTACAGTTACCAGAGCAAGCTCCAAATCTGCATTGTAATTCTTAAGACTTCCGTATACGCTTATTCCCTGCTTGAATATTATTTTTATATTGGTTGCGGATTTTATGTTTTTGTAATTTGTCAGTATATAGGCATTATCATCTTCAACCGCTATTACAAAACCCGCCGTCGACTTTACCGTTTCGTACGGATTCTCGAACCAGTCGCTTCCGGTTACCACACTCTGCACTTCCACAACCGACTGATTTTCGGCAGCCGCAAGCTCTCCGAACTTTTTAAGGGCTGTCCTGTAGTCGGAAAGATCCGCAGATATGCGCTTCTCAACTACTTTAACGGAATTTCCCTCATTACCCTGTTCTTTTTCAGGCTCTTTCTCCGTAACCTCCGCAGCCGTACCTGTAGCCGTGCTTATTCCGCTTTCCGTGGCTGTTGTCGGTGCCTTGCCCAGCTCTATGCCTGCAGGCGGCTTTTTAAACAGCCCGAAGTGAGAGAATACCTCTCCCGATACCTCAAAAGCAACTCTTTCAACCACACCGGCGACAATACCCAAAGTAACGGCAATCAACAAGCCTGCCGCTACTTTTTTTGCAGTAAACTTCTTTTTAGGAACTATTTTTTCGTTAATGAACTTGTACTCCTTACCCTCATCCATAGCTATACCCCTGATTTATTAAGTGTAAATATGAACTCTGTTCCTGCATCCTCGGTACTTATAACATCAATCTCTTCCCCATGAGATTGTATTATTTCCTTAACTATTGAAAGCCCCAGACCGCTCCCTTTTTTATCTTTCCCTCTCGATGAATCGGTCTTGTAAAATCTCTCCCATATCTTTTTAAGGCTCTCTTTCGGTATTCCTACTCCATAATCCTTTACGGAAACGATAACCTTGTTCCCCTTTTCCTTTGTGGTTATATTTACATTGGATTCATTGTGGCTGAACTTTATCGCATTATCTATGAGATTGTAAAGCACCTGCTCTATCTTTCCCCTGTCCGCCGTTACCATAAGCTCATCTCCTTCAAAGATAAGGTTTAATGAGATATGCTTTTCTCTGCACCTTCCCTCAAAAGTTTCAACAGTATTCTTCACTATTTTATGCAGGTCAAACTCCTTCATCTCTAAAAATGCCTGATGGCTGTCGAACTTTCCCAGCTCTATAAGTCCGCTTGTAAGCTTTGTAAGCCTGTCCGTTTCAAAGCGTATTGTGTTGAGGTACTTATTATACAGCTCCGGAGGTATCGTACCGTCTATCATAGCTGTTGCAAATCCCTTTATGGAAGTAAGCGGAGAGCGGAAGTCGTGTGAAATGTTTGAAATAAACTTTCTCTGATACTCCTCTATGAGAGCCAGTTCTTTAGCCATGTACTCTATAGTATCAATCAAATCCTTAAACTCATCATGTCTGTTTTTTCCTACAGGCAGCTTGTACTCAAAATTTCCCTTGGCATACTCCCTCGCCGCCTTTATTACCGCTCTGAGGGGAATTATGGATATTCTGTAGAGAAACATAAGAGCTATGAGAAATATAACTCCGAGTATAAGTATGCAGATATTTAAGGTATCTATGCTATAGGCTACCGCCCTGTCTATTTCAGCCATCTCCATAGCAAGCACCACATAGCCTTTAAGCTCAAATCCCACATCTATAGGGGCAACCACCGCTATTACCGCATTTTCCGAAACCGCATTTGCATCCGATCCTATATAGGTATCCTTAGCCAAAAGCCATTCCGGCAGTTTTCTTTTTACTCCTCTGCTGTCAACGGAATTTCCCCTTGTATCCGAAATAATTTCTCCTATGGAATTCGCCACCATAATCCTTGCCGAAGAGAACAAATCCACGGTCTTTATGTTATTATTTATTTCGCCAAGTGACACATTTCCCCAATAATAAGACTTCATATAGTCGACAATAGACTCTGCGGCAGTTTTCATAGCATTTATGCGCTCCTCCGTCATACCGCCCCTGATTCGCCTTATGCCTACCGTGTTCAGTACCACCAGCGAGCTGACCACTATAAGCAGGTAGCAAAACAGATATTTAAGAAAAAGATTTACTTTCATCCTTATTACTCTTTTCAAAACCTTGTTTAAAATTAGCCGCTACCTACAGTATACCGAAGTTTATGCGTATTTACAACAGTCAGTATATATTTTTGACTCCTGCCTTGAGAGTATATCCCGAACTGCCCTTAACCAAGATTTGTACGGTAAAATATCAGAAAAGGAGCAGTACACCTACTGCCCCTTTTTTTGTACACCCCGCATCTCGGTCAGGATGAACTGTGAATGCTTTATTCTATGTCCAGCTCTATCGGCTCGTCTATATTTTCTCCTACATACTTCCCGTCCTTTTTTCTCTGCTTTACGCACTCGGTAAGGAGATACTCTATCTGTCCGTTCAACGAGCGGAAATCATCCTCTGCCCAAGCCGCAAGAGCATTGTAAAGTTTCTCGCCTATTCTAAGCGGTATCTGTTTCTTTGCCATATCACTCTCTTTTCTGCTGCAATATCCGATTAATATCCCTTACAGTCGATAAAATGAACTTCCGTTCTCTTCCTGTCAACATCTCCTAGTACAGACTTCCGGAATTTACCACAGGCTGTGCATCACGGTTTCCGCAAAGTACCACTAAAAGATTGGATACCATAGCCGCCTTTCTTTCCTCGTCAAGCTTTACCGTTCCGTTTTCCTCCAGTTTTTCAAGCGCCATTTCAACCATTCCTACCGCTCCGTCAACTATAACCTTTCTGGCGTCAATTATGGCAGATGCCTGCTGCCTTTGAAGCATTGCCGAAGCAATCTCCGGAGCATACGCAAGATAGGTAATTCTCGCCTCTACCACTTCGAGTCCTGCAAGTTCCACTTTCTCCTGTATAAGCTTTCTTATCCTCTCCGCCACTATGGTCGTTGAGCCTCGGAGGCTTCCGTCATCCGCCATTCCGTCCCCTGTTGTGTCTATGTCGGGCGCCACATCATAAGGGTACAGCTTTACTATATCTCTTACTGAAGCATCGCATTGAAGTGACAGGTATTCTTTGTAATTATCCACATTGAACACCGCCTTGCTTGTGTCGATTACCTTCCAGATAACCGCAACTCCTACTTCTACGGGATTTCCGAGGGCGTCGTTTACTTTCTGCTTGGAATTGCTGAGCGTCATTGCTTTCAGAGATATTTTGTTCCCCGCAGGCACACCCTGAGCCGTCACACTTGTTTTTACATCCCCGCTCTGCCCCAGCTTTGTGTTTGCCGCAGGGTTAAAAGAGGTTGCAAAAGGATTTACAAAGTGAATGCCCGCTTCCTTAAGCGTTCCTATATACTTTCCAAAAAGAGTATATACTATCGCCTCCTGAGGTCTTAAAACCTTAATTCCGCAGAGCAGTATGATACCTCCAATAATAAGTACAAACGCCGCTGCAAGGAATATCGGAGTTTCTTCATTTCCGATAAACATTGAAAAGCTTGCCGCTCCCCCTGCAATAAATCCCAGGGCAACGATAAGCATCAAGAACCCCATCCCGTTTCCTTTAAGTTTTTTCTCCTCCATAAACAGTCCTTTCCGGAATTTCTTCCAACTCCTTCATTTTTTGAATTTAATTTGATATCAAAATAATATCAGATTAAATTCAAATTGTCAACTACTTTTTATTCTTGTTCGAATATACTGCCGATAAATAAAAAATAGTCGGGAGAATTTATTTCTGCTCCCGACTATTTCGTCATGACCTTTAATAAACTTATATACAACTCTTATTTAATGCTCCGCTCCAAAGGCTTCTTTTATGTCTTCGCTATTATTGCTTATTGCAAGCACCGCACTCTCAAGACCTTTAGCTATATCTGCAAGCGACATGCATGGCACATTAGGCTTTTCCACAACCTGTGCGGTGGTAAAAGGCACATGCACAAAGCCTCCTTTCACACCGCCGTACTTCTTGTCGATGGTGTACAGAACTCCGTACATAAGATGATTGCATACAAATGTGCCTGCCGTATTGGAAAGGCTTGCAGGCAGTCCTGCCTTCTTTATCTCTTCCACCATAGCCTTTACCGGAAGATTGGAAAAATACGCAGGCTCTCCGTCCTCAAAAATAGGAGCATCTATCGGCTGGTTGCCCTCATTGTCCTTAATTCTCGCATCGTCCAGATTTATTGCAACCCTCTCAGGAGTAATTCCGAATCTTCCTCCCGCCTGTCCCACACAAAGCACATAGTCGGGCTTTTCCCTCTCCATCGCCGCCACCACGGTTTCTATGGATTTTCTGAAAACGGTCGGAACCTCAAGCTTTACTATGTCTATATCTCCTATCCTGTCCGCAACAAGCTTAACCGCCTCAAGCGCCGGATTTACGCTCTCTCCTCCGAAAGGATCAAAAGCTGTAAGTAAAAGTTTCATAAACCCTCCTTCTCTAGAATGCAAGTACCGACATAAGTATAATATGTGCTATAAGCATCGTAAGTGCTATAGGAATCTGCATTTTTATAATTCCGTACTTATCCTTCATCTCAAGAAGTGCGGCAGGCATTATGTTAAAGTTTGCAGCCATCGGTGTCATAAGAGTGCCGCAATATCCTGCCGTAAGTCCGAGCGCTCCTATTACAAGCGGATTTCCTCCCTTTGCAATGAGGAAAGGTATGCCTATACCTACGGTAATAACTGAAAATGCCGCAAATCCGTTACCCATGATGGCGGTAAAAAGAGCCATTGCCACACAGTATACCACTACCGCGGCAAAGATACTTCCCTCCGGAATAATATTCTT
>JBHADN010000233.1:0-7463 GCA_041855085.1 Catonella sp. | reverse complement strand
CTGATTATTTCACTTTTTTTTGCCGCCTTGCTTGGAGGAGCGGCATATCTCACAAAGAGCACGAAGGACAGGATAAAAAAAGAAGAAACCACGGTTCCGGACAAGGTGGAATATACCGAGCCGGAGGTCATATCGGCGGAAACTATGTATAAAAGGGTGGCAAAAAAACTGAAGGTAAAGGAGCCGGATGTATTTACCGCCAAATACCAGAAAGCTGCCTACAGTCTTGTAGAGAAATATAAGAAGGCAACGAAGTATACATTTGATGCCCCTCTGCTCATAGTAAATCCGTACGGAACCAATACTACGGGGTTGTATATTTACTTCAGGCACAGTATGCGCGTGAATACGAAGTACATGGTCAGCGTAAAGGAGATAGACGGAGATGAAACGCTGAATCGCGGGAGTTTTTCCGCGGCTCTGTATACCAATACTACAGGAATGACGCTTGCGGAGCAGGAGGGACTGATTATAGGGCTGATACCCGGAGAGAAGAATTATGTTTCCGTTTATATCTATGACGAAAATGACAAGATGATAGGGAAGGCGGGCTATAAGATAGATGTGCCGGAGAGTGAGTCCGTTGCCGTAAAGACTCTTAAAGCAAATCATGACAGAGAGGTAAGTCAGCTTTCAGAGGGGCTTTATGCGGTATTCGGGCTGTCAGGAGGCAGCAGGGATGTCGGACATATACTCTTTTATGATAACTACGGAATGGTAAGGGCGGAACTCCCGATGACGGACAGAAGCGCCGCTTACGAGTTAAGTCTGGGATTTGTGGAGGATAAGCTGTTTTACCCTATAAGTGCGAACAGGTTTGTGCTTGTAGGAAGATTGGGAAAGATAGAGAAATTCTTTAAGCTGGAAAGCGGGGCGTCGATTTTTGGAGATGTTGCAGTAAATTCATCTCTCAGAAAGGCTGTGGCGTTTGCAAAGAAGGACGGAAATGACGGAATATATTCCATAGACATACTTGAGGGTAAGACCAAGAAGATAGTAAGTCTGGACAAATTATTCGCATCTTACTACAAAAGCGGAGGCTCAAAACTTAAGTTTACCTCCGTACAGTTTATAAACGACAATGACCTTTTAGTAAGTGAAAAGAATACCTCGTCTATAATAAGAATAAATAATGTGTTCAGAAATCCGAGTGTTAAGGCTGTAATATCGGGTACCGGCGAGCTTAATGTTTCCGAGTTTAAAAAAGTGTTTTACACCAAGGAGGGAGATTTTGCAAACCAGAAAAATCAGGACACGGCTTATATAAATAAGGACGCAAATCTTGGAAGCAGAAAATATCAGCTCATTGTATTTAACAACAACAGCAGGGGCAATAACTCCTTTGTTTACAGATACACTGTGGATGAGGAGAAGATGACATATACGCAGGATAATTCTGTGGAACTGCCTTATTCTTTTGAAAGCGGAAGCGCATCGCTCAATAACGGCTATCTGGTGGCGGCATATACGGGAAGCGGAAGCTTTGCGGAGTACAATCCGGACGGATTTAAACTGGCGGATTTCAGCTTCACGGGCGGGAAAACCGCATACAGAGTATTTAAGTATGGAATGAAAGGCAGTTGGTTTAAAAAATAATGGAATTTAATGAAATTATAAAAAATAAAAAACTTCTTGAAGGGGTTAAAAAATTCGGTTTCAGACAGCCTACACCGGTTCAGGCGGCAGCTTATGAAAAAATAGCGGAAGGCGGAGATTTTTTTGTGCAGGCGCCGACAGGAACGGGAAAGACGCTTGCCTATCTTCTTCCGATATTTGAAAGATATAAGACGGTAGAGCGCGAAAACAAGGTAATAATAGCAGCGCCCACAGCGGAGCTTGCATTGCAGATATGCAGACAAGCGGAAACACTCAGGCAGTACAGCGGTATAGCACTTCATTCCGTATGTCTTGGCGGAAATGCGAGCATAATAAGGCAGATAGAGAAATTAAAGACGAAGCCGCAGATTATAGTAGGTACTGTGGGAAGAATAACGGAACTTATAAAAAAGCGTAAGATAGCGGCACATCTTGTAAGAACTCTTGTGCTTGATGAGGGGGACAGGCTTTTTGACAAAAACAACAAAGAGAGCACGGACGAACTCATAAAATGTATGCTAAGGGACAGGCAGCTTCTGCTGTTTTCCGCAACCATAACGAATAATGCGCTAAATGCCGCAAAGAAGTGGTCGGAGGATATTGGAACTATAATTTCCGATGGCGGCAGAGAGATACCGGAAAACATCAAGCATTGGTACATAGTTTGTGAAAAAAGAAACAAGATTGATATGCTGAGGGGAACAATCGGAGCGATAAGGACAAAGAAGTCCATAGTGTTTGTAAACGGCTCATACGATATGGAGGCAGCTTACACCAAGCTCACACACCATCACTACGAGGTCAGCTTAATAGGCGGAGAAAGAAAAAGTGAAGAGAGAAAAAAGGCTATGCAGTCTTTTCACAGAGGAAAGGTAAAATATCTTATAGCAAGTGACCTCGCCGCCAGAGGGCTTCAGTTCGATCAGGTTGATACTGTGTTTCATATAAGTATGCCGGAGGACTCCGACACCTACCTGCACAGAGCGGGGAGAACGGGAAGAGCGGGAAGAGTCGGCAGAAATTTGAGTATAATAACCGAGAAAGAGCTGCCGCTTATAAAACAGTATGAAAAAGATCTGGGGATAAAGTTCTTGGAAAAATTTTATTATGAGGGAAGACTGATGGATGTTCCGAAAGGAAAGAAATAGTCACACAGCCCATACTTGCAGAAATTGGGAAATATCTGCCGGTATGGGCTGTGTGCTTTGTTCTAAACTGCTAAACTTCTAAACTCGTCCATTATTTTTTTTACGGAAGTAATTTCAGTAAGCTTTGATATATTTGAGCCGCTGAAAAACAGACCATGTTCCACATCTCCCTTTACGGCGGCTATAAGGGCGTCGGTTATGCAGTATGGGGTTGTAGACGGAGTACAGGTCTTGATACAGCGTGAGCAATGGGTAGGAGCTATGCGGCTCTCCTTTATTCTTTTCAGCAGCGGAGAGTTTATCGCTCTGGCAGGCATACCTACAGGGCTCTGAGTTATTTCTAAATCGCTGCCCGTTGCCTGTATGAGAAAGTCCTTGTAGCCCTTGCTTGCGTCACATTCGTGAGTTCCTATAAACCTTGTGGCTATCTGTACACCCGTGGCCCCTTTTTCCATAATTTCCTTAGCATCGAGAGATGACCATATTCCGCCTGCCGTAAATACAGGTATTTTTCTTCCTGCCGCAGCTTCAAAAGACTGTAAAGCCTCCGACACCTCCGACAATATGTTTTCAAGCTTCATGCCCGCATTATCAATTATATCCTTTACCGCAAAGCCGAGATGTCCTCCGGCTTCAACGCCCTCAAGCACAACGAAGTCAGGAAGCCTGTCGTATTTTTTGTGCCAGCTTTTGCATATTGCGGCGGCGGCTTTTGCGCTTGAAACCACAGGGGCTATAAGAGTCTTGCTGCCTTCTGCCAGTTTCGGAAGCTCCAGAGGAAGTCCGGCTCCGCTTATAACCGCATCTATGCCTTCTTTGACGGCGGTCTTTACCGCATCTGCAAATTGTACGGTGGCAGTCATGGCGTTTATGGCAACCAGCCCTCTGTTTTTTGAAATTTCACGAGCCTTTGCTATTTCCTTTTTTAATGCTCTCAAATTTGCTTCCATAGGATTTTTATAGAAGTCATCCTCGCTGTAGCCGCAGTCGGCGGTACTTATACAGCCCATACCTCCCTCGGCGGCGACTGCTCCGGCAAGTCCGCCCATAGAAACACCGACTCCCATTCCGCCCTGTATTACGGGTACTTCCAATATCTTATCGCTTCCTAAAATCATAACCTTCCTCTTTCTCATTTAGTTTAACCGCAGATGACTTGAACTTTGTTTCGGCACTATGCGGCTAAATAAATTTAACTAAATTTATTTAGATATATAGACCTTTAACATTATAATACTTAAATAAAAGTTTGTACATAGTTTTTAAAACTATATTTGGCGGTTTTGAGAACCGACATCTGAAATGATTTTTATCTGCAAAGCAAGTTTTGAAACTTATTTCAAAACACGAGCCTTTTTTGGTAAAACCATCAAAAAACAGAGGTGTAATTTTGTGTAATATGCATAATATTTTGAAACAATTTTCTAAAACAGTAAACCCTATTGAAATTATTTTTATATACTGTTAGAATGTGCTTGTGAAAAAGAACAATACACATTAAGGGGAAAAGCTATGATGGATAAGATAGAGGCCATTAAAGGTAAGCTCATAGTTTCTTGTCAGGCGCTTCCGCACGAACCGCTTCATTCTTCATACATTATGGGAAGAATGGCGGCAGCGGCAAAAGAGGGAGGAGCTGTAGGCATAAGGGCAAATACTAAGGAAGATATCGCAGAAATTAAAACAGTAGTTGACCTTCCTATAATAGGAATAGTAAAGAGAGATTATGAAGACAGCAATGTCTATATAACCCCGACTATGAAAGAAATTGAAGAGCTTATGGAAGTTAAGCCGGAGATAATAGCTATGGATGCCACCATAGCAAAAAGACCGGGCGGTGTAAGTCTTGACGAATTTTTCAAAGAGGTCAGAGAAAAATATAAGGACCAGCTCTTTATGGCTGACTGTTCTACGATAGAAGAGGCAATTCATGCGGACGAGTTGGGCTTTGATTTCATCGGAACTACGATGGTGGGCTATACGAAGCAGAGCGAAAATCTGAGGATTGAGGAGAATGATTTTGAAATCCTGAGAACAATACTCAAAAAGGTATCACATCCCGTTATAGCCGAAGGCAATATAAACACACCCGAAAAGGCAAGAAGAGTTATAGACTTGGGAGCGTACAGCGTGGTGGTCGGCTCAATCATAACAAGACCGCAGCTTATAACCAAAGCATTCAGTGAGGCGCTTGAGTAATATGAGTGAAAAAAGAATAATATGTTTCGGAGATTCTAATACTTGGGGCTATGATGCCGAAACAGGCGGAAGATTTGATGAGAATACCAGATACCCGAAGGTTTTGCAGAAACTGTTGGGAGCGGAGTTTGATATAGTTGAAGAAGGGCTTTGCGGAAGAACAACGGTTTTTGAAGATCCGATAAATGAGGGACTGAAGGGACTTGATTATCTTTTGCCCTGCTTACAGACCCATAATCCTGTGTACTGTCTGATAATAATGCTGGGAACGAATGACTGTAAGGAGAGATTTTCAGCTACCCCGCGAAACATAGCGGACGGCTTGAGAAGGCTGATAATAAAAGCAAGAACGGCAGAGGTCTGGGAGGATAAGCCTAACATCCTCATAATAGCGCCGGGGCCTATAGAGAAGGAATGTGAAACCGCTCCGGGAGGCGACGGAATGGGAGTTTGCAGCGACAGATCTTATGGGCTTGCAAAGTATTACGAGGAGCGTGCAAAAGAATTCGGCTGCAAATTTTTGGATGCGGGAAAAATAGTTACTATGAATAAAATAGACTATATGCATCTGGATGCCGAAAGCCATAAAAGGCTGGCAAAAGAGGTTGCCGTTCTGATAAGAAGCTGAGAAATTCATACCTGCGAGGGAAAAATGAAGACTCTTGCAGTTGATTTATAAATCTTTAAGGAGGATTTTATTATGAAATGGAAAAAGTTAACATCTCTTGCACTTGCCGCAGTTATGGCAGTGTCACTTGCGGGCTGCGGATCTAAGCCTGCAACCACACAGGGAACAAGCAGCACAAAGACTTCAACGGCGACTGCAAGCACCGCTGAAACAAAGAGCTCGGCGGCTTCAACAACATCCACAACTTCTGCTGCTGAGAAAGTGTCTATCACTTTGTGGACATACCCTGTAGGAAAGTGGGGAGATGCGGCAACAGTTGCAACTCTTATCGGAAACTTCAACAATAAGTATCCTGACATTTCCGTTAGCGTAGAATATCTTGATTATCAGAACGGTGACGATCAGGTTAATACCGCTATCGAGGGTGGAAAGGCTCCGGACATCGTGCTTGAAGGACCTGAAAGACTTGTAGCTAACTGGGGAGCTAAGGGACTTATGGTAGACCTTACGGACCTTTACACCGACGCTTCCAAGGATATCTATACAAACATAGTTGAGGCTTGTAAGGGAACGGACGGAAAGTTCTACGAGTATCCTCTTTGTATGGTTGCTCACTGTATGGCGGTAAACAAGAAGGTATTTGAAGATGCCAACGCATTACAGTATCTTGATTTGGAAACACGCACATGGACTACAGAGAATTTCTTAAAGGCAGTACAGGCAGTTTATGACAGCGGAAAACAGGATGTACTTGCGGTTTACTGTGCAGGACAGGGTGGAGATCAGGGAACAAGAGCGCTTATAAACAATCTTTATGGCGGTACTTTCACAAATCCTGAGCACACAGCTTATACAATCAACTCTCCTGAGAATTTAAAGGCTCTTGAAACCCTTAAAAATCAGGCAGGTGTAAATTTTGATCCATCTATAGTAGGAGGAGATGAGATTACTCTCTTCCGTAACGGAACTTTGGCTATGTCACTTTGCTGGAACGCTATGCAGCAGAATAACTCCGACAATGCGGCAGCAGGCACAACAAATGACGGCTCGGAGATAATTGCTATGCAGTTCCCTTCAGAGGACGGAAAAGCAAGACTTTGCGGCGGTATCTGGGGATTCGGTATATTTAACAACGGCGATCCTGCTAAAATTCAGGCAGCTAAGACTTTCATAGATTTTATGGCTAACGATCCTGAACAGGTGAAAGAGTCTGTTAAAGCTTCAGGTTTCTTCCCTGTACATCAGAATGTTGCCGGTGTATATGCAGGCACGGAAATAGAAGAAACTATGAACATGTTTACAGAGAAGTTTATGCCTTCTATGGGCGACTACTATCAGGTAGTTCCGGGCTGGGCAAATACTCGTACAGAGTGGTGGAATATGCTTCAGAAGGTTGGTTCAGGCGAGGATATCGCTACCGTACTTGCTGAATGTGATGCTAATGCCAATGCAGCGGCTGCCGCAGCAAAATAAAAGAAACAATTAGTAAAGGCTGTCGCAGGGTTAATTGCGACAGCCAACTTTATCAGAAAGTGAGGAAGCGTTTTGGGAGCTAATGCAGTTTCGGCAAGAAGCAGGGTTCTTGCTGCCAGAGAAACAAGAAATGCTTATATTTTCTTGCTTCCAAGTCTTATTTTCTTTGTAGGATTTGTCATTTTTCCCATGGTGCTGGCTATTTATACCAGCTTCTTTGACTCTACTATGGGAAAGAATGTAGAGGATGTATTTATAGGTTTTGAGAACTATTCAAATTTGTTTAAGGACAAGACATTCTTAAAGGCGCTTGCCAATACCTTTTTGATAGTTGTTGTATCTGTGCCTGCGGTTGCGATTTTTTCGCTGTGGGTATCTTCGGCAATCTACCACATGAACGGTAAATTGCTCTCCATATT
>JBHADN010000232.1:0-3908 GCA_041855085.1 Catonella sp. | reverse complement strand
GTAGCAGCCACTCTTCAGCCTACGGTAATTTCGTTTAAGGTAAATGCCCCTGCAGTACCTGCGGGAATAAAGAGTTTTTCCGTAGACGGAGTGCTTGCAGGAGTTACCACCGAAAATGTACTTGGCAAGGTTAAAATCATTGACAACAGGGGGCGCGAGCTTTCAGACCTGTCTGCAATGGGAGATTATTATTTAGGCTTTAAGAAGAATGCGACAACAAGTCACTTTACCTTAAATGCACCTGCGGGTGCGGTAAACGGAACCGTTGACAATACGGTAACTCTTATAAAACTCAGCGAACTGGCAGGTAAGACACTTACCTTTACGGCGGCAGGAGCGGCGGTTGACAACTATGTAACTGAGGCTTACACCGTTGCTATATACAAGGGCAAAGAGGGCAACAATGCGGTTGCAGGTTCAGAAACGGGCTTCAACCTTACAATTGCCGACCTTAAAAAACTTTCGGGCTTTGCCTTAAGCATTCCGGAATTTGCGTACGGTGCGGCTGACAACGCAGGCTACAACAATGTTAAGGTGATAGTAACAGGCAGGGCGGCTAACGGTTCCTCCGTAAGAGTTACGGACGCGCAGTTTGAGATAAGAGATACGGCAGGAATTGCAGACAATGCCAATAAAACGCTTACCCCTAACTTAGTGGCGGCAAGGCTCGCAAAGGAAGGAAATATTACCGATACTGTAACAGCCGTGGTAAATAACGGTGCAGGAGAGAGGGTAAGTAAAAATATTGTGATTTCACAGGAAGCACCTGTTGCGGTAAAGGTTGAGGCAAACAGCGGAGAACTTGCGGCGGCAGCGCTTATGGCAAATCCTAAAAATACCGTCCTTTACGCGCTTGCAATCTATGACAGATACACGGTTGAGGCAAATAATGTACTGCCTTCAAGCGATGCGGTAAAGAAATCGCTTATGGGAATAAGGCTTGTATCTTCAAGCTCTTCGGACATTACCACAAACTGGAATAACACAACAAATATCGAAATCAAGGGAGCTAAGGCGGGGGATATAATAACCTTGCAGATAACCTTTGACAAGGGAGTAAACGGAACATTTAATTTTAAGCTTAAATAAAGCAGGCTGAACAACCTGTATATAGATATCCCCCTCGAACTTCGTAAAAGAAGTTTGAGGGGGATTTGGTGTTTTTGCCGGGATTGATTAACAGTTGCTAAATATATATAATAAATATAGAACTGATTTGCAACAAAGGGGGAAGATATGGTACACAGACTTAAAAACGGAAGCGTTGAAATAGCGGTCAGAGAGGAAGGTGCTGAACTGATTTCCGTTAAAGACGGCTCGGGGAAGGAGTATTTGTGGCAGGGAGATAAAAAATACTGGGGAAGACAATCGCCCGTGCTGTTTCCTTTTGTGGGCAGGCTGAAGGACTGCAAATTTTTATATGAGGGGAAATATTATCAGGCAGAGCCTCATGGTTTTGCAAAGGATATGAAATTTAAGGTTGTGCGGAAAGCTGAAACGGAAATTCTGCTTGAAACAGGATCTACGGAAGAAACTCTGAGGGTGTATCCTTTTGAGTTTGTACTGAGGATAGGGTATAAGCTGGTGAATAATGCGGTGGAGGTGCTTTGGGAGGTTGAAAACAGAAGCAGCTCAAAGACCATGTATTTTAACATAGGAGCCCATCCGGGATTTAATTGCCCGATAGAGGGCGAAGAGGACAAGGTCGGGTATTTCCTTGAATACAATTCCGAAGGAAATCCGGTTTATTACAGCGCGGATATCGTTACAGGACTCAGGTTTAATGAAACTGCAGAGCTGACGCTTGAAGAGGGAAGAAGTGTAATAGGCGACGGATATTTCGATAAAACCACATATATTTTTGAGGACAGACAGATTTCAGAAGCCTCTATACTGACTCCGTCCGGCAGAAAATATGTGAGCGTGAAGTTTGATATGCCTGTGCTTGCAGTTTGGTCGCCTGAGAAGAAAAATGCTCCGTTTATCTGCATAGAGCCTTGGTACGGAAGAGGCGACAGGGAAGACTTTGAGGGAGAGCTTTCGGAGAGAGAGTTTAACAATGTACTTGGTGCGGGAGAAACATTTAAAAATAAATACAGTATAGAAATTTTTAGCAAATAATTTGGAATAAAAAAATATAGTTGTAAGAATTTGGTTATAATTATTTAAGAACTATTGGGTAAAATAGAGGTAGAAATACTTAGAAAGGCTTTTCCTGCTTGATGAGAGAAAAAACTTCAGAATTCTTTTTCATTCCGAAATTTATGATAATACCGCTGGCGGTATCATTTATTTGGAATGTAATTACATATTACGGCACCAGAATGATAACCAAAGACTGGCAGCACATAAATCCTGAGATATTTATAGACGGGAAAATACCGTTCTTGCCTTGGACGGTGTCCGTATATCTGGGATGCTACCTGTTCTGGGCAATAAATTATATACTGGCGGTAAGGCAGGACAGAAAAGAGGCTATAAGGCTTATGGCGGCGGATTTTTTTGCCAAGACGGTTTGCTTTATACTTTTTATTCTGATTCCTACAACCAATATCAGACCTGAGGTTACAGGGGGCAGTATATGGGACAGTCTCATGAGGTTTGTATACAATGTAGATGTTGCTGACAACCTGTTTCCGTCCATACATTGTCTTACAAGTTGGTTTTGCTACATAGGCGTGAGAAAAAATCCGGAAATACCTAAGCCGTATGTGATGTTTTCGCTGGTTTTTGCAATATGTATTTTTATTTCAACCCTCACTACGAAGCAGCATGCCGTAGTGGATGTTGCAGGTGGGGCTTTGCTTGCGGAATTGAGTTATTTTTTGGTAAAATTCGGATTTGCGGGAATTTATGAAAAATTTATGGTAAAGATAAACGGTAAATTTGGTATTGAATAATAATAGGTGATTAAATGTCTGAAAATACAAAGAAAAAGATAGTAGCGGCATTTTACCTGCTTCTGATAGCTATACTTGTTTTTTTTCTGAAAATGTTTTTTGACGGCAAGATAGACTCGGTGGTATCTTTACAAAACTATATTCTTACCTTCGGTGTGTTCGCTCCGCTTGTCCTGGTTCTGCTTCAGGCGTTTCAGGTTGTAGTACCTGTACTTCCGGGATTTCTGGGCTGTGCGGTAGGAGCGGTTTTGTTTGGTACTATGGAAGGGTTCTGGTATAACTATATAGGGATATCGGCAGGCTCGATAGCGGCATATTATCTTGCCAGAAAATACGGGATAGATATAATTTTACTTATGTTTCCTAAAAAGGAGTACGATAAGTGGAGTGAGAAGGTGGGAAAGAGCAGATACTACGGCGTGTTTTTGTTCCTGGCAACCTTGCTCCCTCTATTCCCGGATGATTTTTTGTGTTATTTTTCGGGGCTGATGAAGATGGAACAGAAGAAGTTTATAAGCATAATTTTACTTGGCAAGCCTTGGTGTATATTGGCTTACAGCGTAGCTTTCGGGCTTGTCGGTTAAGGAATTTTAAGGAGTTTTTATGAAAAAGGGTTTACTCGGATATTATAATTATACGGTTGTTCTCACATATTTTGGGATGCTGGCAGCTTTTGCAGGTATATTGAAAATAGCGGAGAGAGATTTCTCTACAGCGATAGTATGTCTTATGATTTCAGGTGTTTGCGATATGTTTGACGGAAAGGTGGCATCTACTAAAGAAAGGGATGCAAGGGAGAAGAGATTCGGAATTCAGATAGACTCGCTGAGCGACCTCATAAGCTTTGGAGTGTTTCCTGCGTTTTTTGTATATATGTTTTTGGACGGCACGATTTTTGCCGCCGCGGTTTCTTCTCTGTATCTGCTTGCGGCGCTTATCAGGCTTGCTTATTTTAATGTACTGGAAGAAGAAAGGCAGCAGAAAACGAGCGAGTGCAGAAAGGCTTAT
>JBHADN010000231.1:0-5750 GCA_041855085.1 Catonella sp. | reverse complement strand
CTCTTTTATTTTTTTAGAAAAATCTGTTTCAAATTTTAAATCTCTGTTTGTAATTATACCTACAAGTTTTCTTCCCTCCGTGATAGGAACTCCCGATATTCTGTACTTTGCCATTACATTGTTTGCATCTGCCAAAGTATGCTCGGCGGAAAGGGAGAACGGATCCGTTATAACTCCGTTTTCAGACCTCTTAACCTTATCAACTTCTTCCGCCTGACGCTCTATGGACATATTTTTATGTATAACACCTATGCCTCCCTGCCTCGCCATAGCAATAGCCATCCGGCTTTCCGTAACTGTGTCCATGCCTGCGCTCATCATAGGTATTTTAAGCTTTATTTTTTTAGTAAGCATAGTTTCAAGGCTAACCTGATTTGGAATGACCTCTGAATAAGACGGTACTAAAAGCACATCGTCAAAAGTAATCCCTTCACCGATAATATGTCCCATTTTGTCCTCACTTTCATCATATGAATATAATAGTATTTCCGAATAGGATAACACCATAAAAATAGTATGTCAATAATGATATCAAAAAAACACCATAATCTGCCAAATCATGATGTTTTTTATAAATATATGATACAATTTTTATTTTGACATGGACAATACTTTATTTTTAAGCTCCGCTTCTATCCTTGCCATCTCTATCTCTGCAGCAGCTCTCTTCTCCCTGCCCTCTTTTTGTATCTGCATTACTTCGTCAAAGGTCTTAATAAGGATTTCATTGTTCTTTGTGAGTGTTTCTATATCCACAATTCCTCTTTCCGACTCTCTTGCAACCTCTACGGATGCCTGATGGAGCATTTCCGCATTTTTAGTAAGCAGCTTGTTCGTCATATCGTTTACCGCCCTTTCAGCCTTGGCTGCCTGGGTTGCATGCTCTATGCCGAGGGCAAGCGTCATCTGAGTTTTCCAGAGAGGTATTGTATTTACGAGAGTTGACTGTATCTTTTCACTCATAACTATGTCATTTTCCTGCACAAGCCTTATCTGAGGCGCAGTCTGCATAGCAACCGTCCTTGTAAGTTCAAGGTCGTACAGCTTCTTCTCAAATCTGGTGCATTGAGCCTCCAAATCTCTTGCCGCCTGTACATCCTCAGGCTTTCCGCTTGCTTCCGCCTTTGCGACAAGTGCTTTCAGCTCGTTTTCACGCACCTCATACAGTTTTTTCTTTCCTGCAACTATGTACATTGTAAGCTCTTTAAAATGTGTGAGATTTAACTCGTACATCTGGTCAAGCATGGCGGAGTCCTTCATAAGAACTACCTGATGCCCCTCGAGCGCATCGCAAATCTTATCTATATTTACCTCTGCCTTGTCATACTTCGCCTTCAACATCTGAAGCTTGTTGCCCTGCTTCTTGAAAAATCCGAAAAATCCCTTTTCCTCTTCCTCGTCAAAGTTCTTAAGCTCCGCAACCACACCTGTAAGAAGATTTCCCACTTCTCCCATATCCTTGGTTCTTACATTTTCAATTGCCTTTTCTGAAAATGCAGCCATCTTCTTCTGTGCGCCCGAGCCGTACTGCAAAATAATGTTTGAATCGGTAATATCTATCTGTTTAACAAAGGCATCCACCTGTTTTTTTTCCGCTTCGGAAAGGAGGTTTTCATCAACTCCTATAGGGTTTTCCGTCTTCTGCACAGCCACCTCATTGGTCGCCTTGGCGGTTTCAAGAGTAATTTCAGGTACCGCCTCGGGTTCAAGCGTAAGAGTAGGTGCAGCTACCTTTTCAGCATCCAGAATAAGTTCAGGCATTACATTCTGATTTTCATTCATAATAATCTTCTCCTTAAATATTAAAGATTTGCCCTAAAGTACCGCTTACAGCTCCAACTTTATACCTTCCTTGTCCTTTTCGGCAGTTTCCGAGCTGTAAAAATCTGCTGTATTTTGAGCCTTTGCTCCATTTTCAAAATCACTTCCTTTAAGCCCTTCCCGCTTCAGCATGGCATTTAACACGGAAACATCGCTTGAAACATCCCAGGCGGTTTCCTTATACAAATCATTCAAAAGCTTTTCAAAGGCTTCGTGAAGGCTGTCTAAAACATCCTCAATTTCTTTTTTGGACTTGTCTATGTTCTGTCCCCGTATCTGCTGTTTATCCATCTCCGCATACGCCGTAAGGAGCTTTATAGTCATAGGAAGATAATACTTCATAAGCTTTTTGACATCCTCAACGCTGCTTGGATGTTCCTCAACTCTCCTGAGTATTCTTCCCGTAAGGTCCTCTATCTTAAAAATCTTGCCGGACACCTCGAGTCCCGGGATTATATCATTCAAATGGCTTATCTGTGCAAGGTATCTTTGTCCCGCCTCAAGTACCTCCTTAACCTCCCCGTCGACAGCGGCAGCACTTTCTTTCTTAGCCTTGCCTACTCCCAGCTCTTCTTCAATCCTCTTTCTCTGCTCATACTCCGACTGGGTTTTCTGATATATGGCGTAGGTTTCATTTGTGGAAATCAGGGTAGTCTGGTTCTTGTCTATATGACCTTCCTTAAACCATCTCTTTTTAATCATTTCCCTTAATCTTCTTAAGGTCTTGTTTCTGCTTTCTCCCGTTTCAAGCATAAGGTCTTCAATACTTGCAAATGATTTGCTGTCGGAAACCTCCAGCACCTTACGGTAATTTTTAAATATACGATGGTTTTTAAAGGTCTTTATGCCGTCTGCAAACCACCAGACGGAGGCTGACAACAGAACTCCGAGTACGACTATGCTTA
This sequence comes from Catonella sp., assembly GCA_041855085.1. Taxonomy (GTDB): domain Bacteria; phylum Bacillota; class Clostridia; order Lachnospirales; family Lachnospiraceae; genus Catonella. Next base: position 3,024 of record JBHADN010000231.1, on the reverse strand, counting down.
TAAAATCCGCAGAATCTGCCAACACGGACAGAAAACCGATACCAAGACCGAACGACATAAATCCTCCGCCTATAATTCCCGCCGCTTCTCTTGCAAAAAGCCTGTTGTCGGAAATATAAAGCTTTTTATTTTCCGCTGCAACACTTTTCTTTAACTCTGCCTTCGGACGCCTTATTCTGTCCTGATAGGTCTTGTCCACCTCAACGCTGTTTCCTCCGAGATTTATCTTTACATTTCTGTTTTTTGCTTCCGTAAATCCTTTATTTATGGCGTCTTCAAAGGTAAAAGCCGCCTTTCTTATTACATCATTTATATCTCTTCCGAGAGAGTTGTAGTTTCCGGAGTCAATGGCTTTTTGAATAAGGTCATCCATACCGTCGCCGAAATCGTCCCATTTATCTCGTCCCATAAAAATCTCCTGTTTCGTAAATAATTTGGAGTAAATAACATACTTATCATATCTATTATAAATATAAAACCTATTTACTTCAAGCCTTTTTTGTGTTATTCTTTGGCTGCGATGTATCCAAAATCATATAGGAATATCAGCAGGAGGTATAAAAATGAATAATATGTATTCAAAAACGGGACGCATAGTAGGGCTGGGTATACTTACCGCCCTTGTCATCATCCTGCAGACCTTTGCAGGCAGCTTTAAAATAGGTGCTTTTTCGCCTCCGCTTTCTCTCATCCCCATAATAATAGGGGCGATTTTATTCGGAAAAGCAGGAGGAGCACTCTTAGGAAGCGTATTCGGAGCGGTGGTTGTGGCTGCCGTGGTAACCGGCGCCGAGCCTTTCAGTACCCTTATGTTCAATTACAGACCGGCTACAACACTTCTTATCTGCGTATTTAAGGGAGCCGGAGCCGGCTACTTTTCGGCTGTTATGTATAATTTTTTAGCGGCAAAAAACAATTCCCTTGCGGTCGTAGTTGCTTCGGTTACCGCACCTTTTGTAAATACCGGAATATTTTCTGCGGGAATGCTTACCGTGTTTTATGAACTGCTTACGGAAGCTGCGCTTGAAGCAGGCAGCAGCAATCCCGTACTGTTTTATTTTACCGCATTTTTAGGTGTGAACTTTATCCTTGAACTTATCTTTGTATCGGTACTTGTGCCCGTGATTATAAGAATTATAAAGATTGTTAAAAAACAGTCATAGCACTTTTACTCTGCATAAATAAAAGCAGCATATTGTTACGCTGCTTTTATTACTCTCCGTATTATTTTTTCTCCGTAGTTTCAACCTTAGGCTGATTAGGCTTTTCAACCTCTAAGATAGCGCCTTTTTTCATAGGTATGCGGCAGTTTTTGTTGCTGCCGAATTCCACTACTATTATCTCGTCCATAATATCGATTACTACTCCGTAAAATCCCCCTGTAGTAAGTACGGAATCGCCAAGCTCAAGGCTGTTGAGAAGCTCCGTCATCCTTGCTCTTTCCTTCTTCTGCGGTCTGATAGACAAGAAATACATCATTGCTCCTACTGCAACTATCCATATTATCATTGTAGGGAGAAAATCTCCCAATGTCGGCTGTGCTGCTGTGGTTAATACTGCTATCATTTCTTTCTTCCTCCTAAATTTATATCAAATATCGTCATGCAGACAATAATTTTGATTTATACACTTACTCTCCTGCTCTAAATCCTTCTATTTTAGACCTTTTGTACGACTGAAACCTGTTTTCCTCTATTGCCTTTCTTATCTCTTCCATCATATTGTTGTAGAAATAAAGGTTATGCATCACAAGCAATCTCATACCCAGCATTTCTCCCGCCTTAAGCAGATGCCTTATATAAGCCCTTGAATATTTCCTGCATACCGGACAGTCGCAGCTTTTATCAAGCGGTCTGTCATCAAGCTCGAATTTTGCATTGTTTAAGTTCATCTTGCCATGATTGGTATACGCATGTCCATGTCTTCCGTTTCTTGACGGATACACACAGTCAAAAAAATCCACCCCGCGCTCCACACTTTCCAGTATGTTTTCGGGAGTTCCCACTCCCATAAGATAAGTAGGTTTATTTTCCGGCAGATAAGGTACAACCGTTTCTATGGTTTCATACATTTCGTCGTGACTCTCTCCTACCGCAAGTCCTCCTATAGCATATCCGGCAAGGTCAAGTTCCGATATCCTCTTGGCATTTTCTATACGGATATCCTTATAGGTGCCGCCCTGATTTATGCCGAAAAGCAACTGACTTTTATTTATGGTATCCGGCAGAGAATTCAGCCTGTCAAGCTCATTTTTACATCTTACCAGCCACCTCTCGGTCATTGCTACCGACTTTTCCATATACCCCCTTTCACAGGGAAGTGCAGGGCACTCGTCAAATGCCATAGCTACCGTAGAGGCTATATTCGACTGTATTCTCATACTTTCTTCAGGTCCCATAAATATCCTGTGCCCGTCTATATGAGAATTGAAGGTAACGCCCTCCTCTTTTATCTTTCTCAGCTTTGCAAGCGAAAATACCTGAAAACCGCCCGAGTCGGTAACTACAGGCTTGTCCCATACCATAAACTTATGTATTCCGCCGAGCTTTTTTATGACCTCATCTCCGGGCCTAAGGTGTAAATGATAGGTGTTTGACAGCTCCACCTGTGTTTTTAATTCCTGTAAATCTTCCGTTGAAACCGCTCCCTTTATGGCAGCCGCCGTACCTACATTCATAAAAACGGGGGTTTGCACAACTCCATGTACGGTTGTAAACTCTCCCCTTTTAGCCGAGCCGTCCTTATGTAAAAGACGGTACATAAAAATTCCTTTCTGTAAATACCTGTCAGATGCGTGATTTTACGCACCGAACAATCCTAATAATTATACCCTGTCTAAGTGAGGTTTTCAATCATAAATTAGCAAAAATATTGTCAAAATGCAAACATACAAAGCCGCTCCGCCGCAAATAACCATACTTTATAACAGTTTATAATTTTATTATATGGCTTGAATACGCGCAAAGCTATAGATTTTACAGTAATTTTTAACTATACTATGTCACATACATTTAATTTTAAGGG
>JBHADN010000230.1:0-2673 GCA_041855085.1 Catonella sp. | reverse complement strand
GTTTTAAGGCAATGCGGGTGTCGGATTTCATTACAGATTTCGTGGATAATTCGGATATATTATTGAGTGAGGTAAGGTTCACAGATGGCAGAGAGTAAGAAATACATTCTTGACGGATATCGATTTAATGATGCTGATTCTTACGAGCAGGCTAAGAGAGAGCTGAATAAAATTTCCGCTCTCAAGTCAGGAAAAAACCTGATGGATGAGGTTGAACTCAGAGAGGTCTATGACCTTCTGGTTGAGAGTGAGGAGTTTGTAACCCCTGTCGGTGTGGGTTTTCTTAGAGAGGCTCAGAGGAAACTTGTTAAAAATCCCGAGCAGAGAAAGACTATGAAGGCAATACCCGTTTCTGTAACCGGCGGAGATGAAATTTATCAGGAGGAAATACCTTCCGCAGAGGTTAAAACTGTACGGGAAAATGCAGAAAATGAAATGGCGGATGCAGATAAGAGTCTTGTTATAATAGACGAGTTAAAGCGCAAGATAAGGAATTTTAAAATTGTAACGGTATTTCTTGCAATTATGGTGCTTGTACCGTTCGGTATAGTCGCTTATGATAAGATGTTTGCGGCGGACAATGCCGAGCAGGCACTTTTAGATGAGTATGCAGGCTGGAAAGAGGAGCTTACAAAAAAGGAACAGGAGCTTGAGGAGAGGGAGCGGCTGTTTGAAGAGATGGCTAATCCCGATTTAAACAGTAATATGGACAATAGTGGAGAAAGCGATGGAGAAAACCAAAATTCTGGTGGTTGATGATGAGAGCAGGATGAGAAAACTTGTCAGTGACTTTCTTCATCATAAGGGTTATCAGGTAGTTGAGGCTGAAGATGGAGAAAAGGCAATTGATATATTTTTTGAAAATACTGATATAGAACTTATTATTTTAGATGTGATGATGCCTAAGATGGATGGCTTGCAGGTGTGCAGAGAGATAAGAAAACATTCTGCCGTACCTATAATCATGCTTACTGCAAAATCTTCCGAGAAGGATGAACTGCAGGGCTTTGAACTGGGTGTGGATGAGTATATTTCAAAGCCTTTCAGTCCCAAGATACTTATGGCAAGAGTGGAAGCCATACTCAGAAGAGCGGGAGCGGCAAGCGACGACAGCTTTGAGATAGGCGGAATTAAGATTGATAAGGCGTCACATGAAGTGGTTATAGATGAAACGGCGGTAGATTTAAGTGTTAAAGAATTTGAGCTTTTGCTGTATTTTATGACAAACAGGGGTATAGCCTTATCCAGAGAAAAAATTTTGAACAATGTCTGGAATTATGATTACTACGGGGATGCGAGGACAATAGATACTCATGTGAAAAAGCTTCGAGCCAAACTGGGAGAAAAGGGAGATTTGATAAAGACGATTTGGGGAATAGGTTACAAGTTTGAGGCATAAATTTTATGAAATATTCTATTAAGATACGCTTTGTTGTGGTACTGATGGTGCTGTTAAGCTCCGCTATTCTGTTTTGTTGGGTTATAAACTGGTTTTTTTTGGAAAAGTTTTACGAAAACTATAAGATAAAAAAGCTCGGAAACACCTTTGTAAGCGTTAACTCACGATATTCCGAGGAATATGACGATGAGGATGATGACGAAGAAGACGAGAGTGACGAGGATCTCAGCCTGGAGTTTGAACAGCTTTCTTCAAAGCAAAATGTATCGCTTTATATTTTCAACACCTTTGAGTACACAAACGGTATTTTTTTGGAGATTAAATATCCTACAAGCCTGAATGATGTTCAAAACAAAAGACTGCAAAAAGATATAGTTGCCTACTATTACCCGTCGCTTTTGGCGGAAAGTGATGTGACGGAACAGGTTAAGGCTCTGGTAGAAAAAGATAACTACAGTATCTATAAGCATTTTGACAGCAGGCTTGAGGTTAATTATATGGAGCTGTACGGAACGCTTGACAACGGAGAGTATATATTTATAAGGACAAACTATGACAACATTATGGAAAGCGCGGGCATAGCAAATAAATTTTTTGGCTATGTGGGAGCTATGACAGTGTTGATAGGCTCTATGATTATGTACTTCATAGGTGCAGGCTTTGCAAAACCTATATGCAGGCTTTCGGAGATAACCGAAGAGATAAGCAATCTGAATTTTGATGTTTCGTATGAAGATAAAAGGATGGATGAGGTCGGGAAGCTCGGCAAAAGTATAAACAGCCTGTCAGAGAAACTTGAAAATACTATATCTTCGTTGAAGTCGGCAAACAACGAACTTGAAAATGACATAAGAAAAAGAGAAAAATCCGAGGAGATGCGCAGAGAATTTCTTTCAAATGTCACACATGAGTTAAAGACGCCTATAGCCTTAATACAGGGATATGCGGAAGGGCTTAAGGACAATATACAGGATGATGCGGAGAGCAGAAATTTTTACTGTGATGTAATAATAGATGAGTCAGCAAAAATGAACAACATAGTCAAAAAGCTGCTGAGCCTTAGCGAACTTGAGTTCGGCAACAGCAATCCTAACTTCGACAGGTTCGACATAACGGCTCTTTGCACCTCCATAGCAGGCTCTATGGACAGGATATACAGGCAGAAGGGAATTGTTTCGGAAATTAAGAGCGACATTCCCGTATCCGTCTGGGCTGATGAATATCTGGTAGAGGAGGTTGTGACCAACTATATCAGCAATGCCCTAAACCATACG
>JBHADN010000229.1:0-6737 GCA_041855085.1 Catonella sp. | reverse complement strand
GTAATTCATATATATCGCCTTGTTTTGGAATTTCTTTTGCCAGACCTATCATCACGATGTTGAAGAGGTCCAGTTTACCTCTCCAGTCATAATGCCCGATTAAATCTTTCTTTGTTAAATGTATATGACTTAAAGTATTTTCCTCCATATTCATACACACCCAAATAGAGTATACTCGTTTTATATCATCATAGTGCGAATTTTCAAAATCTCTTTCTTTCTGTGAGGAAATCAGTCTGCTGACATAGAAAACAATATCAAACCTTATCAAGCCTTCATTTATTTCCATATTTTCACTATTAAGCCCGATAAGCCTTTGTCCATACTGTTCTTTTGCAAAATTAGTACAGCCCGGTTCTATAGGGACTGAACCTATAATCGAAAGTCTGCTTTCGTGTAGGCAAATACTGCAAAAACTGTTAACTATATTATAGCCCATAAATGTACTTTGTACAATTAAATTAAGATAGTTAGCCGTTATTTGCCTATATCAAAAAATCATTTTAGCATACTCAAATGCAACTGGCAGGTAAAATAAAATTATTACCCTGTTGTCCGAGAAGAGATGGATGCAGAGGCAAAATAGGCAAACGATTGCATAAATTTTGCATGATTTTTGCGTGACCTTGTGCTAGACTATATGTGCTTACCACAAATCATTCAATAAATGCCTGCACAGCCGCAACGGGCTGTATGCTGCGGTTGTGCAAAGGGCATTCAGTGGGGAAGCGGTTTGTATGCCCCGATATTTGTGAAGGGAGGAGATTATGAGCAAGAGTACTACCCTGAAAGATATAGCGAAAAAATTAAATATATCCGTGTCCACGGTTTCAAGGGTAATAAACGGAAACTCGGTAAAAGCTGCAAACAGCGAGCTTCAGGATAAGATATGGAAGACGGCAAAAGAACTTGATTATGTTCCGAATACGGCGGCACAGCTTCTAAAGAGAAATATGGTTAAGGATAGGGAAAGCCTCAGAACTATAGCCTGTGTATTCGCAAGGGCGGATACGGACAGGGCCGATCCGTTTTTTTCGGAGATTTCCAGAGCTTTGGAGATAGAACTGCTTAGGCAGGGGTTTATAATGAAGTATTCCATTTATAACAAGGGACTTCCGCAGGCGGTACTGGAAACCTTTTTGAAAACGGAGAAGGTGGACGGTGTAATCATACTCGGCAGACCTACAAGAAATATCATAGAGCTTATATGTAAGTATAACAGATATGTGGTTTATGTAGGTTTAAACAAGATAAACGGCGATATAGACCAGGTTATCTGTGACGGATATGAAGCCGGGCTTGCGGCGCTGAGAGAATTTTGGAGGCTGGGACTCAGAAGGGTGTACTACCTCGGAGAAATAAAGGACGAGGCAAGATATAAGGCATACAAAGACTTTATGAAGCAGCATGGGCTGGGCAGGGAAATTGTGGACTTTACGATAGAAAGTCCGTTCAGACTGCAATCTGCCTATGACAGAATGAAGGTATTTTTAAAACGGGGTGTTATACCGGAGGGACTGTTTTGCGGAAACGATATGGCGGCGCTCGGGGCTATGAAGGCATTGGCGGAGGAGGGTATAGCAGTGCCGGAGAGTATATCGGTAATCGGAATAGATGATATAGCGATGGCAGGATTTTCCACTCCCGCACTTACAACTGTAAGCATACCCAAGGAGCAGCTGGGCAAAAAAGCGGCTAAGTTTATTGTGGACAGGATATTAAACGGAAATGACATAAATGTGATAATGATGATACCTTTTAAGCTTATCATAAGGGAATCGACAAAGAGAAAGAATTGAAAGAGGTAAAATATGTTAAAAAACAAAAAAATGATACTTACAGCGTTGTTTATAGCCATAGGGCTTACACTTCCTATGATTACGGCAAATATTCCCGCTATAGGGAATATGCTTCTTCCTATGCACTTTCCTGTAATAGTCTGCGGGCTTGTCTGCGGAATGAAATACGGGGTTGCGGCGGGATTTATAACTCCGCTTTTAAGAAGCTTTATATTTACTATGCCTCCGCTTTTTCCGGTGGCGACAGCGATGGCATTCGAACTTGCAACATACGGTGCGGTTGCCGGTTTCATATACATTGTCATTCAGCAGGAGAAAGGCTCGGTCTACCCGGCACTCATAATCTCTATGATATCCGGCAGGCTCGTATGGGGAGCGGTAACCTTTATACTGTTCAGGATAATGGGCAACCCGTTTACAATAGATATGTTTTTTGCAGCGGCTTTTACAAAGGCAATACCGGGCATAGCAGGGCAGTTGATTATAATTCCCGCTATCATGTATTACCTTGGAAGAAATAAACTTGAGGCGGTAAAGGCGGTATAGGATAAAATGAGGTATTCATACGAATATATTAGGGATGCCGTTTCAGACTGTCTAAAAAATGGCGGTATTTCTCCGCTTGTGGTGGCAATAGACGGGAACTGTGCGGCGGGAAAAACAACTCTTGCAGCGAGGCTTCAAAGTGATTTGGGCGGAAATGTAATACACACGGATGATTTTTATTTGCAGAAGCATCAGAGAACGAAAGAAAGGCTCTGCGAAGTCGGGGGAAATGTGGATTATGAAAGATTTAAGGAGGAGGCGCTTAAAGGGGTAAAAAACGGCGAAAAAATTGATATATACACCTGTATTCACCCTGATTTCAATCTGGTATACAAGGAAAGTCTGCCGCCCGAGCACTTGAATATCGTAGAGGGTTCTTACTCGCTCCATCCGTATTTTGGAAATGAGTACAATATCAGAGTTTTTCTGGAGATTGATTATGAAACTCAGCTTGAGAGGATTAGGCGGCGCAACGGAGAGATTATGCTCGAGAGATTTAAAAACGAGTGGATACCTAAAGAAAATGAATACTTCAGAAAGTTTAACATAAAAGAAGGCTGCGATATCTATTTTGAAATGAAATAAATGGAGAGGAAGTTATTTGATTATAAGATGGTGTGAAAAGGTATGAAGAAAAATCATCCTTTTGCATCTGAACACATGGTGTTAAAATAGCCATAACTTACGAAAGGGAGAAGTTACTATGAAAAAAGCAGAAAAATCTGTAGCAATTCCCAAGTGGTTATGGCTATTATTTTCTTTTCTGACAGCAATGCTTTTGTGGTATTTATTATCATTAAATCCGAGAACTGCCAGAAGTTTTCCTAATTTGGTCGTGACTCTTGGTTATGTGAAAACAATGATTGAGAGAGGGGTATTTTTTCAGGATATAGCAAGCAGTCTTATATCTGTAATTGCAGGCTTTGCGATAGGATTTGTACTCTCAATACCGGTGGCTATACTTATGGCGTGGTACAAGACGGTAAGAAATATTATAGAGCCGTGGATACAGTTTATAAGAAATATACCTCCGCTCGCCTATGTACCGCTTGTCGTAATTTCGGCAGGTGTGGGAAGAAAGCCTCAGATTATCGTAATTACGATAGCAACATTTCTTATTATGACGGTTACGGTTTATCAGGGAGTTGTAAATGTGGATGAAACGCTGATAAAGGCAGCAAGGGTGCTTGGCGCTACGGATCAGGATATTTTTTACAGGGTTATCGCTCCGGCTACGCTTCCTTTTATCATAACTGCAGTAAGGCTTGGAAGCTCTACGGCACTTACAACCCTTATCGCGGCGGAATCTACGGGGGCCGTAGCAGGTCTGGGTATGAGAATAAGGTCGCTTAACAACAGCTTTGAGTCGGCGCCTATGTTGCTTTACATCATAATAATAGGTGTAATAGGTATGATTATAGAAAAGCTTGTTAAGTATTTGGAGAGGAGGTTTACTTCATGGCAGGAGAAGAGAGAAGTATAGACAAAGACAGTGAAGTAAAGCTTAGGGTGAGCAAACTTAGAAAGGTATTCAACACCAGAAACGGCGAGATGGTAGCCTTAAACGGTGTGGACCTTGATATAAAGGAGAATGAATTCATCTGTGTAGTAGGACCTTCGGGCTGCGGCAAGTCAACTCTGCTGAACATAATCGCAGGACTCTCGGAGCCTACTTCGGGAGAAGTATACTGCGACGGTAAGCTTGTAAAGGGAACGGGAATCGACAGGGGGGTTGTATTCCAGCAATACGCTTTGTTTCCATGGCTTACGGTAAAAAAGAATGTTATGTTCGGTCTTGAAATTCAGGGCATAAGAGGAAGCGACGCGGAAATAACCGCGATGAAGTACATTAAGATGGTTCAGCTTGAGGAATTTGCGGATCATTATCCTAAGGAACTGTCGGGAGGTATGAAGCAGAGAGTAGCTATTGCCAGAGCCTATGCGGTAAATCCGTCCATACTGCTTATGGATGAGCCTTTCGGAGCGCTTGATGCACAGACAAGAACCCAGCTTCAGCAAGAGCTGTTAGAAACTTGGGAGAAAGAGAGAAAGACCTGTTTTTTCATAACACACGATGTGGATGAGGCAATCATACTTGCGCAGAGGGTAATTGTTATGAGTGCAAGGCCGGGCAGGATAAAGGAGATTGTAGACATAGACATACCTTATCCGAGAAATCAGGAAACAAAGATGAGCCCAAGATTTTTAGAGCTTAAAAATCATATCTGGAGTCAGGTATACAAGGAATATCTTGAGATTAAAAAGTAATTAAATCCGCACAGGATTAAATTTATAGGAGGAGATTTTTATGAAAAAGAGAATTTTAGGTTTGGCATTGTGCGTAACAATGTTTGCGGGCGTTTTAGCAGGCTGCGGAAGCAGCAGCACCACGAAGACAAGTGAAACAAAAACAAGCGTAGCTTCAAGTGTTGCAAGCACCGCGTCGGAAGCAAAGAGTTCCGCTTCTGCGGCATCCGCTACAGAAGCAACACAGTCGGAGCAGACCTCGGTTGAGCCTGTAACATTAAATGTAGCTTATATGCCTAACTACGGAAGTCTTTGGGCTATAGAGAATGCTATAGCACAGGGATATCTTGAAGAGGAAGGAATTACGGTAAACCTTACACAGTTCCAGGACGGTCCTACAATCATAGCCGCTATGGAGTCGGGAAGTATCGATGTGGGCTACATAGGACAGGGAGCGCATAAGCTCTGCATTAACGGCAAGGCAACTATTTTCGCACTCTCACACTTGTCAAACGGAGATGCGGTAATCGGCGGAAAAGACATTAAGAGCATACAGGATTTGAAGGGAAAGAAGGTGGCATATTCTTCAGGTACTTCAAGCGAAGACATTCTCATAAAGACTCTCAACAAAGAAGGAATGAAGATGGAAGACATCCAGGCTATAGATATGGATGCATCCGCAATCGTAACAGCTATGCTTTCAGGCGGAGTTGATGCCTGCGCTACATGGTCGCCTAATACCCTCAAGATATATGAGGAAATGCCTGATGCTACAAAGCTTACAGACAACCTTACATTTAAGGATACTACAGTTTCTCTTGCAAGCTGGATAGCAATGCCGACTTATGCAAAGGAAAAGAGAGATGTAATCGTAAGATTTACAAGGGCTTTATTTAAGGCTATGGATTATTCGGCTACAGAGCATTTTGAGGAAACGGCGGCACTTATTGCAACCCGTATAGCAGGAGATAAGGACGCGGTTTACCTTGAGCGCGGTGTTGCGCAGTGGCTTACAGGCAAGGAAGTTGCAGCAGGAGCGGCGGACGGAACTGTTGAAAAGTACTACGAGCTGCAGAAGAAAGACTTCATAGCGGCAGGCGCAGTAGAGGGAGATCCGGCAGTTAAAGACTATGTAATGTTAGATGTAATGGTAGAAGCAGGCAAGTAAAAACTTGATTTTGCCGACTAAGACCGTGATCGGTATTTATCGGGTGCCATATTGTGTGGCGGAGATAATATAAATTTTAATTTTAGCTGTCGGAAGTTGCAGGAAGCAGGCTTTCGGCAGCTATTTGACATTGTATGAAAATTTGGACTCAGTGGGAGGATGAAATGAATAAATATAATTATTATTCCAAGGAAGAACTTTTAGCGGCTCCTAAGATAGAGCTTATAGTGATGGACGATGAAGAAACGGTTTTTAAGGCTATGGCGGACGAGATGGCGGAAGAGATAGTAAAAAATAACGAGGCGGGCAGAAAGACGGTTTTTATTTGTCCGGTCGGACCTGTCGGGCAGTACAAATATTTTGTAAGCAGAGTAAATGAAGAAAAAATCAGTCTTAAAGACACCTGGTTTATTAACATGGACGAATATCTTACAGATGAGGGAGAGTGGATTGATAAAAATTCCCCTCTCAGCTTTAGGGGCTTTATGGAAAGAGAGGTATATGGTAAAATAAGTGAAGAACTTGTTATGCCTGAAAGCAACAGGGTGTTCCCGAATCCTGATAATACGGACTATGTGCCGAAGCTTATAGAGGAACTCGGCGGTGTGGATATCTGCTTCGGGGGAGTAGGTATAAACGGGCATATTGCATTTAACGAGCCGGAGGAGTCGCTTACGGAGGAAGAGTTCAAGAAGCTTAAAACAAGAGTGCTTGATATAAAGCCTGAAACCAGAGCAATAAATGCGGCGGGCTCGCTGAACGGAGCGCTTGAAGATATGCCTAAGCTTTGCGTAACCGTGGGCTTTAGCGAAATTTTTAATGCAAGAAAGATAAGGCTTGGCTGCTTCAGGGATTGGCACAGAGCTGTAGTAAGGAGAGCCGCTTACGGCGAAGTAAGCACGGAATTTCCTGTAACTCTGCTGCAAAACCACAAGGATGTAAATATTAAATTTCCGGGCAGGGTAGCGGAGGTGTAG
>JBHADN010000228.1:0-4654 GCA_041855085.1 Catonella sp. | reverse complement strand
TGATGGTAAAGGAAAGCGGAATTGCTATGGAAGAAACACAGAGCATGGTTGTATATTTCTTCAGAAATGCGTTTACATATTCCAAGAAAGGCTATGCTTCAGCCCTTGCGGTATTCCTCTTCCTTATAATAATGGCTGTTACCCTCATACAGATGAAGCTTCAGAAAAAATGGGTAAATTATGAATAGGGAGGGAATATGAAGAAAGAATTTAAGTTCGGGCGCTTAATAGTATACATAGTTTTAATAAGCGGAATAGGCCTTACAATATTCCCGTTTATATGGATGATACTTACATCCTTTAAGACACAGCTTGAGTCAATAAAAATACCTGTAGTTATTTTCCCTAAGGAGTGGCTGATAGAAAATTATTTTGCAGTATTCAAGTCCATTCCTTTCGGTAGAATATATATAAATACCATAATAAATGCGGTGGTTATAGTGACAGTACAGCTTATATTCTGCTCTATGGCGGCTTACGCTTTTGCAAGGCTTGAATTTCCTGCAAAAAATATTATATTTGCGGTACTTTTGTCCGTACTTATGATACCGTCGTCATTTTTCATACTGCCGCAGTATCAGATTATTCAAAAGCTCGGTTTGTTAAATACCATCCCTGCGCTGTTTTTGCCGAATTTATTCAGTATATTCGGAACATTTTTGCTAAGACAGTTTTTCAAGTCACTTCCTACGGTACTTGAAGATGCAGCCAGAATAGACGGCTGCAGCAGGTTTATGATATTTTATAAAATTATGCTTCCGCTCGTAAAGTCGGGGCTTGTAGCTCTTGGCATATTGACACTCAGATTTGCATGGAATGACCTTATGTGGCCGCTCATAGTAAATACCTCGGAGCAGAAAATGACTCTTTCGGCAGGTCTTTCACTTTTGCAGGGACAGTATGTGACCGATTATCCGCTCATGATGGCGGGTGCGGTTATGGCGGTAATGCCGCTTCTCATTCTTTTTGCAATTTTTCAGGAACAGTTCATTGAGGGTATTGCGCTCTCGGGAGTAAAGGGTTAAAACGGTCTGCTTATGTTTGCCGTATCTAAAGCAAGCTTTTTGTACAGGTAAACAGAGCGGATTGCACGGTAATTAGTTTTTAATAAAGCAGCAGATTAGGAGAAAATTTATGAATAAGTTAAAACTGGCTATGATTGGTCTTGGCAGCAGAGGAAAAGGACTTCTTGAAACAGCTTATCTGGAGCATCCTCTTGCGGAATTTACAGCTCTCTGTGATGTGTACGAGGACAGATGCAGGGAATGTGCGGATATAGTTGAAAAAGCAGGCTTTGCCCGCCCTAAGACTACTACGAATTATAAAGAAATATTTGATATGGACGATGTGGAGGCGGTAATACTCTGCACCTCTTGGGACAGACATATAGATATATGTATAGAAGCTATGTACAAAGGCAAGGCTGTGGGCTGTGAGGTAGGCGGAGCGTATTCTGTCAGAGAATGCTGGAAGATAGTTGAGGCTTACGAAAATACCAAAGTTCCGGTAATGCTGCTTGAAAACTGTGTGTACGGAAGAGATGAAATGCTTGTAAGCCACATGAGAGATTTGGGACTGCTCGGAAGGATAGTGCATTGTGAGGGCGGATATAAGCACGATCTCAGAGAGGAGATTGCATTCGGAAAGGAAAATCGTCATTACAGGCTGAATAACTATATACACAGAAATACGGAGAATTACCCAACCCATGAACTGGGACCTATAGCAAAGCTGCTGAATATAAACAAGGGCAATCGTATGCTGAGTTTAACCTCGGTAGCCTCCGGAGCTTTCGGACTCAGCGAATATATAAGAGAAAACAAAAAAGATGACGAGGTATTGCTAAATACTACCTTCAATCAGGCGGATGTAGTAAATACGGTAATAAAGTGCGCAAATGGAGAAACTATACTTTTAAGCCTAGATACTACGCTTCCTCGTTATTATTCAAGAGGATATACCATACATGGAACTAAGGGAATGTATACGGAAGACAACCGCTCAATCTTCCTCGACAGCGACCATAAGGACAGCAATCATTTCGACTGGAGAGATAATTGGAACAATGTGGAGGAATATCGTAAAAAGTACGAGCATCCTCTGTGGAAAGAATATTTAGAAAGCGGAGTTAAGAAGGGACATGACGGCATGGACTACCTTGTGTTTTCAGACTTCATAGACTGTGTGTTAAATAAGAAAGAGCCTGCCATAGATGTTTACGATATGGCATCCTGGATGTGCATTTCCGTTCTTGCGGAGCAGTCAATACAGATGGGCGGAGCGCCGATTGCAATACCTGACTTTACAAACGGAGCATGGATAAACAGGAAATAGGGAAATTATGGGAAGATTTACTTTAAGCTACAATGAGGAAGCAAGGTTTCGCTATGACGGACTTCCCTTGGGGAGCGGAGATTTTGGCGCAAGAGTTAACTCATACAATAATTATGAGGATATAAGTCTTAATCTGGATACTCTCTGGTCGGGGGAAGAAAAGGATAAGCTTAATCCTTATTACACAAAGGACAAGCTTGAAAAGATAAGGGAGCATATAAAGAGAAAAGAATATAAAGAAGCGGAAGAAATAAGCAGGATCTCCGTATTGGGAGATTGGACCGAAAGCTATCTGCCGGCGGGAAATCTCAGGATAAAGTATTTGAATGAAGAAAGCGAATACAGTTCATTTAAAAGAGAACTTTCCCTTGACGATGCGGTATACACTACAGCGGTAGAAAAAAATCGGGTTAGCAGGAATATGACTGCCTTTGTAAGCTTTTGTGACAGCGCTTTTTTAGCTCGTTTGGAGGGGAAAAATAAAGGACTTGACCTTGAAATTTCTCTTGAGAGCAAGCTTAACAACAGTATGGAAATTTGCAGCAATAAAATTGTCTTAAAGGGCAATGCTCCTATATATGCCGCACCGAATTATTACAATGTGGCTGAGCCTATAAGGTATGAGGACGGCAAGGGAATCGGCTATGTTTTGCTGCTTGAGGCGGTTGTATACGGCGGAGAGCTGCTTGAGGAAGAGGACAGGCTTTTAGTAAAGAATGCCGACAAAGTGGAAATCTTTCTCACAGGAGATACCGATTATAAAAACAAGGAAAATCTGAAGGAATTTTGTGAAAATAAGCTTGACGGATTAAAGGCTGCAGGCTTCAATGAGGCATTGAAACTTCATACAGAGGCGTATGCACCACATTTTAACGCTTTTGACATTTCACTTTCAAAATCCGGCAGCCGAAACACCCTTGACGCTTTAAAGAGAGCAAGTGAGGATGACGACGGCTACATATACGGGCTTATGCTGCAATATGCAAGATATCTCCTTATTACCTCTTCTAAGGAAAATACAGAGTGCGCAAATCTTCAGGGTATCTGGTCGGATATCCTAAGAGCGCCTTGGAGCTCGAATTATACGGTAAACATAAACACACAGATGAATTACTGGATAGCAGAGTCCACAGGGCTTGGAGATTTTCATAAGCCTCTTTTCAATCTTATAGAAAAGGTAAGCAAAAAGGGAGAGGATACCGCCGAAAGGCTTTACGGTGCAAGGGGCTGGGTAAGCCACCATAATATAGATATGTGGGGGCATTCTACACCGGTAGGCTTAAATGTGCATGATAAAAATCCGTCAGTATACGGACTGTGGCAGATGAGCGGAGGCTGGCTTTGCAGACACCTGTTTGAGCATTATCTGTACGGAAGGGATAAGGAATTTTTAAGAAATAAAGCCTATCCGCTCATAAAAGGTGCAGTTTATTTCTACCTTGATTATCTGGTGGAGATGGAGGGTTATCTTGTAACCGTTCCGTCTACCTCTCCCGAAAATACATTTCTTGACGAAAAGGGAGAGGAGCATGCTCTTACCTTTGCCTCGACCATGGACATAAGTATAATAAAGGAACTTTTTTCAAACTACCTTAAAATCATAGATATACTCGGACTTGAAAGGGATGTGGAGGCAGAGAACGCTCTCGGCAAGCTTCCGCCGTTTAAGGTAGGCAAAACGGGAGCTTTGTGCGAGTGGTTTTTAGACTATGAGGAGAAAGATATAAACCACAGGCATGTTTCTCATCTTTACGGACTGTATCCCGGGGAAACGATAACGGACGACGACTTAAAAACGGCATGTAAAGTTTCTCTTGACCGCAGAGGAGCGGACGGCACAGGCTGGTGCATAGCGTGGAAAGCGTGTCTTTTTGCAAGGCTTAAAGAAGCCGAAAGAGCATTTTTGCTGCTTAAAAATCAGCTAAGGTTTACCACGGAGGAAAGAATACTGATGACGGGAGGAGGAACTTACCCGAATCTCTTTTGTGCGCATCCGCCGTTTCAGATAGACGGAAACTTCGGCTTTGCCGCCGCCATAGTGGAAATGCTGCTGCAGGGGGATGAAAACAGGATTGAACTGCTTCCGGCACTTCCTAAGGCATTCAGCACGGGATTTGTAAGGGGAATAAGGGCAAGAGGCGGCTACAGTCTGGATATCTCGTGGGAGGATGGAAAGGTTGTAGGGCTTAAGATTGCCGCACTTGAGGAAGGAAGCGTGACTCTTGTATACAACGGAAAAGAGGAACTGTTTGTATTTGAGAAAGATAAGCTTGTAAAAGAAAAGTTTTTGCGGAACAGCACAACAAATCTTAACAAACCT
>JBHADN010000227.1:0-3275 GCA_041855085.1 Catonella sp. | reverse complement strand
GTTGAGAGGTAGTTTTTATGAATACTCGGGGATTATAAAAAGAGTTGACATACTCGGAAAAGAGGTAAAAATGAGCAAGATTAAGATTATTTACTGGTCACAGACACGCAATACACAGGCTATGGCTGAGGCGGTAGCTGAGGGTGTAAGAGAAGCAGGTGCGGAGGCGGAGCTTCTTGAAGTAGGCGGGGTATCAGCAGACTTGCTGAGCGAGGAAAAGGCATTTGCTCTCGGCTGCCCGGCTATGGGAGCGGAGGTGCTTGAAGAGAGCGAGATGGAGCCTTTTGTTTCGGAACTTGAGGGTAAGATATCAGGAAAGGCTGTGGCTCTTTTCGGTTCGTATGATTGGGGTGACGGAACATGGATGACTGACTGGGTAAGCAGAATGAAGTCGGCAGGAGCTTCGGTGGTCGGAGATGAGGGAGTTATATGCAATCTTGAGCCGGATGCTGAAGGGCTTGCCAAGTGCAGAGAATTAGGGAAAAAGCTGGCGGGCATTTAATATTATTTAAAATGCCTGTAGAGAGAGGTGAAAAATGAGTGTAGTTATAGTGGGCGGACATGACCGCATGGTTTGTATGTATAAGAAAATATGCAAGGAACATAAATGTAAGGCAAAGGTATTTACACAAATGTCGGCAAATCTCAGCGGGCAGATAGGCTCACCTGACATTGTCATACTTTTCACAAATACGGTATCTCATAAAATGGTGCGCGCAGCTCTTGCCGAAGCTGAAAAATGCAAGGCTAATATAATAAGAAGCCATACCAGCAGCGGCACGGCATTAAATGAGATACTTGCAAATGCTGTACAGGCTATCGCATAATACAGCAAATCATTGATGTACATATAGTACAGGGAATAAAAATTTGAGAGGCTTGAGAGAAACAGAGATGAAAAAAATTAAGAGAAGTACGGCAACCGCTATGATGGCGGCTATGTCGCTGAGCGTTTTGCCTACGCAGATGTTTGCGGCTACAGTAAGCACCTCGTCTGCAAAAAAAGTGGAAACCTCTAAAACGGAAATAACAGTAGGAAACAATAAAAGCTTAAAAAAGGCTCTTAACAGCAGCGTTATAAGCAGGATTATAATACAGGAAAATTCAGCAAAAAATCTGCGTATCCCAAAGGGAAACTATAAAAATAAAACTCTTGTAATAAATGCCGTGGATAAGTCCAATATCTACATCGCCAAAGGAGCAAAGCTTAAAAAGATTATTTATGTAGGAGCGGTAAAAAACGGAAAGCTCGTAGTGGATGAAGCCGGAAGCAAGATTGAAATTGCCTCAAAGACAAAGCTTACAATAAGCGGAAAAGCGGCTTACGCGGAGATTACATACAGCAAGGGCGCAGAGTCCGCAGGAGTTACATCCAATATTGATCTGATTATTAACAATAAGACAAAGAAGTCCGTAAGCGCAAGCATTGCAGGCAAAAAAGTGACGGTTAAGGCAGGAGAGGTTTATTCCAATCAGGAACTGGATATAAATTCCGATGATACCCCTCAGGGAGCAATAAACACGGAAGCAGAAACTTCTGAACAGGAAAGCGGTACCGATACTAAAAAAGAAAGCGCTCAAACCGCAGAAAGCGTGTCGGCGGGAGAAAGCGGCGGTGCTTCAAATATCAGTGTGGTATATGAAGAAACAGGTAAGGTGGAGAATAAAAAACTTGTAAATGAAGCAAGGACAAGGCTTCTTGATTTAGGAGTATTTTCTTATGTGGTTGTGGGCTTAAACGAAAAGCTTGACAAAAAGACTACATCTATATGGGTAGACGGAACTGATGTCACAAGTGAGGTAACATATGTAGATGACGAGGGAACTATAGTAAAATGGGAGGTTTCGGATCTTAAGCCTGCAAAATTGGAGGTAAAGAAAGGAAACGCGGTTGAGGTAATAAAATTAAGCAACAATGAAAATCCCGTAAAGCCTGTAGTAACAAATAAAAGAAAATCCCCGAGTTATATCATGGGCTATGGAGCAATTCCTACATGGGACTATTATCTCAGCAATTATGATAATGAGCAGAAGGTACGCGTAAAGCCTAAAAAAACGACCTTCAGTTCCGATTTTAAGGAAACCGAAAGCTTATCTGCCGTTCCATATTATTCGCCGGACGCTATACTTAAAGAGAGCGAGGATGGAACAGGAAGCGGAAATATAGAAATAATGTTCAATTACAATACGGCTGAGGAAAAAGAGTGGTTTGACGCGATAGGGGAAACAGGCGCTCTTGCTCTGATAGAAGATGATGAAAATCAGTATATATTAAACGGAAATCTTGTATACACAAAGGAGATAAGAGAAAATCCTTATAAAGCGGGGCAGCAGCGCGGAGTGCTCATAATTCCTATTTCGAGCCGAATAAATACCAATATGGGACGCAACGGAAGATATAGGGTAGCTATAAAGCCTGTAAACGGAATGTCCATAATGACGAGAGTCCACATAGTAAATGAGGTGGCTCCGGAGCTTAAGCTAAAAGAGCATGAGGCACAGTCCGGAAAAAATCTTCATTTTAAGGTGAGTAACTTTATACAGCCGCTAAAAAATGCGGTAGAAAGGGTTGAGCTTACCTCGCCTGACGGACAGACAAGAGAGTTGAGATATATAAGTGACTACTTTATGTTCAATGAGCTGTTCGTGCTTTATAACGACATAACAAAAGGAGATGAGGAGAAGGGCACAAAGGGAGTAAACAATATTCCTTACAACGGAGAGTACAAATTAAAAATATATTTCAATGGCTATAAAAATGCGGAAAAGAGTTTTGTAGTTACAAACGGCAAGGAGCTTCCGGTCAAAGAAACGGGAAGTAAGTTCACTGTCATGGGACTGGCAGGATTTCCGGTATCTATAGAGGGAATTAGGTTTGATGCGGTGGCAGGAGCAACCGGAGTATCAGTACCTTCCACAGACGGTTCAGGTACTTCGTCGAGCGGCGCTTCAAACAGGATATCCGCAAACATTATATTTAATGTTGATCTGTACTCCAATGCGGCGATATTTGATAAGCTGAAAATAAAGAATGCTTATGCGGAAGGCATAATGAACCGCTTTGAGAGCGAAATAACGAATTTTACCGCCGTATACAGCGAGGATGGAAAAATTTTCTATGACTGGACTGATTATGCGGATGCGGTACATAGCGCGAAACTGGCTGAAAACGGCAGCAAGTACCTCACATTTGCCGATTATGTTTTAAGCGGAAAAGCGACTACAACCAATAAAGTTTCAAGTGCGAAGGAAGTCCTTGAGGATAACCGCCTCGG